>JAFGOB010000069.1 GCA_016926695.1 Dehalococcoidales bacterium
ACGTCAATAACAAACGCTTTCATGTGTCTTATTTTCCTCCTTCGACAACCCAGGCGTCGAATCGCAGGCCGGCTCCCGGGTCATATTTTCTCTTGAATGCTTCGGGATATTTCCTTCTGAGTTCATCAAGATTAGCGAGACCGACCTCGGCCAGAAAGCCGCTTACGACCATACCCGTTGCGTTCTTTGATGTAATATTGTGGGGAGTGATGGTGTTGATGGCTCCACCCCTGTCTATTTCACCGGGGACAATGGGATCGTACCGGGCACCATGGTCAATATATACAACTCCAGGCATCACCCTCTCGGTGACATAAGCGCCAACGAGAACAATACCTCTTTCATTGAATATCTGCACCACTTCTCCGCTGTTTATACCACGAGCCTCGGCATCTTTGGGATTGATCCAGATGGGTTCGTATTTGTAGCCATCCGGTCCGACCACCTTCCCGGTCGGAGTCTCCCTCGTCCAGGAAATATCATCACACTGCGCGTGACACCGCCAGCGAGGATGGTTGGACATTACCAGGAGAGGATACTTCTTGGCTCGTTCACTGGAAATGGCCTCATCATGACTCTCTCCCTTTTCAATCCAGTGCGGGACCGGTGGTCGTTCTTCGTCGTCCGGGAAATGCTTGGCCAGGCCGGTAGACTCGTATTCCAGCAAACCGGTAGGCGTCGTCAGAGGATGGTTTTTCGGGTCTTCGTTGAATTCCTGGAGGCCGACCTTGCGGTCTTTCCAATTCGGATCGGTCGGGATGACGAAGTAACCCTTCTCGACGAACTCGTCGTAAGTCATGAACTTTTGTGCCCCGGAAGTCTCGAAACCGAGTTTAATATAGTCCTGAACGGACTTACCCTCGGTCAACTCCTCCAGCAGGCCCAGCCTTTCTGCTATCAAGCAGACGGCGTCGTAGTCACTGACGGATTCTCCGATCGGTTCAATGCACTTTTTCTCATGAACCATAACGCGAAACTGCCCGTTGCCCGAATCTATGTTGATATCATCTTCTTCAAACTTGGTATTGATGGGGAGGATGATATCCGCAAAAAGGCAATCGTTTTCCAGCCATGGATGCTGGGCGAGGATGAACTCTATCTTCTGGCTTCTCAACGCCTTGACGTAGGAATTGGTATCATTCCAGCAGGTCAACCAGCAAGGCGTATCGGTCCAGATCATATGTACTTCGGGGCACCCAGGCGCGGGGTAGGTATACTTTACGAACTGATCGTCGGTCTCAGCGAGACACAGAGTCGTGCCGTACCAGCTGATAGGGGGGTTGAGCAGTGCATCAGGTACCAGGTCTTTGGGAATGAATTGCTTTGGATATATGTTTTCAGGAGTCATTCCACGACCCCAATGGCCGGTTTCCATGTTCCTGATATCCCAAACTACGGGAACCATGTATCCCCGGCTGGCTTTACTCGGGAATATAGGGGTTATGCTGTCGGGCATCGGGTTCTGGTGATGCATATTCCATTCGATCATCTTGATCTGATGACGTCCGGGCTTGCCTAACCCCTGCATGCCCAGCAACATGGGCTCGAGCCGTCCGTTCTCCGTAGCATATGGTACCCTGATACCGGGGCCTCCGTTACCGTGCGGCAGCGTTGTTGGATTGGAGGCCCAGTTACGGGCCAGAGCTTTTATGGTCCATTCGGGAACACCGGTTTTATCCGCTGCCCAGGTAGGGGTCTTGGGAACGCCGTCCTCTTTTCCCAGAACATAATCCTCGAACTTATCGAAGCCGTAAGCATGAGTAGCGATATACTGTTTGTCGTAAGTCCCTTCGGTCATCCATACATAAGCTACAGCCAGGCGTAGCGCGGCGTCTGTACCCGGCAGGACCGGTATCCACTTGTCAGCATGGACGGCGGCGCCGTAATTCAGGTCCGGGCAAATGTACACCTGTTTGATGCCGAGGTCCGACCACCAGTAGCACAAACGGCTCGACATCTGGCCATCCAGTCCCCAGGGTGTTGTTTCCGGGTCGCATCCCCAGAACAGGAGCAGCCTGGTGTTCTGAGCGATGTCGTACATGACATTAGCATCCGGAGCCATCTGGCCTACCGGTTCCATTCCCCAGACATGTTTAGCGCCCCAGTACCAGCCTTCCCAGCTGTCCGGATTACGGGTTTGAAGAGTATATCCACCTAGCAAATCAAGGAGCCTGACTCCACAACCATGGGAGCAGTGAACAACCTTAAATTCCCCGTGGCCATCCATCTGTGCGAAAATTGAATAGGGCCCGTATTCCTTAATGACCCTTCTCATTTCCTTAGCTATATAATCCAAGGCTTCATCCCAGGAAATCCGGACATACTTGCTATTGCCCCGGTTTTGCGGGTTTCTTTCTCCATCCGGGTCCCAATCGATCCTCTTCAGCGGATAAAGTACCCTGTTCGGCGAATAGACCCGCTTCTTGTACGCAAGGCTGTACGTACCGGGCAGAGCCTTCATTCCTGCCTCAAAGGGCTTGTCACGCACATCCATTACCCAGGGATTGAAACTTTCCTTATCGTATTTCCAGTCGAAATGCAGCGGCCTTACCCTGACTATCCTGCCGTTCTTGACATCCGCCACAGAGGAGTTACCGTTCGGACCGAATCCAAGCGTGATAGGAATTGATTTTTCATCCAAGGCATGAGTTTTGGGTTTTCCTCGGGCTGGCATAATATTACTCCTTTCTCCAGAGCATGCAATGTCGTTGAAACTCCCGGGGTACCGGAACGCACATTGCGGTACGACTTGTTCGATTGATTCAATATACTAACATCGATTAAGACTACAGAATGCCTCTAAGTTTGGGGTCGAGTGCATCCCGCAGCCCATCGCCTACCATGGCAAAACTGAAAACAGCCAACATGAGAACAAAACCTGGAGCAAATGAGAGTAATGGAGCCATAAGAAGAAAATCGCGGCCCTCACTGATCATACTTCCCCAAGCCGGAATAGGTGATTCCACACCTATGCCGAGAAAGCTGAGGCCGGCTTCGGCTAGTATGGTTTGTCCCAGCATCATGGTCATGTAGACAATGACCGGCTGAAAGCTGTTGGGCAGTATATGCCTGATCATAACGCGGTAGCTGTCAGCTCCCAGCGAATGCATCGCCAAGACGTAATCGTTTTCCTTCGTGGTAAGAACCTGACCGCACATCAGCCTGGTATATCCGGGAATCAGACCTACCGTCAACGCAATTATAACGTTCATAATCCCGGACCCGAGCATGGACGCAACAATGAGTGCCAATATTATCATCGGGAAAGCCATTAAGGCATCCATCAATCTCATGATTATGACGAACGCCCACTTGCCAAGATATCCTGCCACCAGACCCAGCAGACAGCCGATAAAACCTGACACGAAAATCGCGACCATACCTATCATCAGGGAAGTGCGTGTACCATACATGATACGGGTTAAAATATCCCTTCCGAGCGTATCCGTCCCCAGGAGGTGCTGGATGCTGGGGGGCAGCAGAGTTTCCCGGAGAGACGTTTCGTAGGGATTATAAGGAGCTATCAATGGAGAAAATAGCGCGACGATTATCAACAGCAGAACAATCACGACGCCGAAGGCGACAACGCCGCGGCCGAGGAACAGTCTGACAAACCGTCGCAGTTCGTTAACGCGTGGAGGAGCTTCACTTATTTCGGCAACTGCATTCAAAATGACGCCTTCCTAGTCATAATGGACTCGTGGATCAACGTAGCCATAGATAATGTCCACGGCAATATTTATCATCACAATAGATACGCCGATTATCATGGTAATTCCCTGCACGTATGGATAATCCTGGTTGCTGACGGAAGATACCAGTAGATAGCCCATGCCGGGAATATTAAAGACTGTTTCAATCAAGACCGAACCGCCGACAATCATGCTGAGATGCATCCCAGCCAGGGTAATAATCGGCATTATCCCATTTTTCAGGGCGTGTTTGGTGACGATCATCCTCTCACGTAACCCTTTGCTCCAAGCGGTACGTATGTAGTCCTGGTGCATGACCTCGATCATGCTGGAACGGATCTGACGCGCCGTTCCGGAGATTGGGAAGACGACAAGGCAGATTACCGGCATGATGATCTGTTTCGTGTTCAGCCAGAAATCCTCCACCGGAGAGGTATAGCCCATGGTCGGCAGCCAGGAAAGCTGCAAACCGAATAGATACACGAGTAGAAATCCTAGCCAGAAGCTGGGCACGGTCATACCTATATTGGCGAGTACTGTCACCACCGTATCAGCCATTTTCCCCCGCCTGACTGCGGCAACAATTCCCATTGGAATACCGATGAGATTACCGAGAATAAAGGCCAGCAGCCCTATATGCAATGATATAAGGGCACGCCGCAAAATTTCGGCTCTCACGGCCCTATGATTTAAGATTGAAATTCCGAAGTCTCCGGTCACGAACTTGGAAACCCAGTCTACGTACTGGATATATATTGGTCTATCCAGTCCGTACTCGTGCCTCAACCTTTCCATTTCCTGTTGGGTAAATTCATTCCATTCGCTGGAAGTCACGATCAGGAGAATAGGATCACCAGGAAGAAGGCGCATACTGATGAAAACGATAAGGGAAACCAGTATCAGGATAATAATACCCTGTAATAATCTACGTACTATAAAGGTACCCATAGCTATCGATCAAGACAATAACATTACCTGGAAAAGTATTGCTTTCTCCTTATCAGCGTGAAGTACCGAGTCCTTTTCCTTGCGCGGGTCGGGCTCAGGTTCCCGACCCGCGCGGCAATTTTCTCTATCGTTGGTAACAACCGTTTTTAGTTAAGACTGAAGGCTATTTATCCAACCATACTTCATCAGGGTTCCAATACAACGGGAAATCACCACGTGTACAGACACCGCTATCCTTGACATACGGTCGTACCGCGTAACTCATCCCGCCTTGATAAACGGGAATGTCGACAGCTTTCTCGTATACTAAGTCGGTGATTTCCTGCATGAGATCTACGTCCGGTTCGGCTGTACTATAACTTTCCACTATCATCGCATCTATATCATCGTCGCGATATTTACTTACATACCAGGTATTTCCCGGCAATGTTGTATACCAACCGGAAATCGTAGAGGTAAAACGACCGGAACTAGGCAGGCCGATAAGCACTAAGCCGTCCCAGGTCTGATTATTCATAAACTGGAAGAACTTGGCCGCCTCGTAGAATACGATTTCAACATCGATGCCAACTCTACCCAGATAGTCCTGGATAGCTACGGAGCAATCCCTCTGAGTACCGGGCATCGGGTAGAGCGTGGTCTTGAAACCGTCAGGATAGCCGGCTTCCGTCAAGAGTTGTTTGGCTTTGTCCGGATCATACCCACGGCCTCTGAAGTTGGGATCATAAACAGGTGTGAAAGGAGCTACGAAACCATATGCAGGCGTCCACTCACCGTAACCCTGACCTTCAGCCAGAGCCTCGATATCAATTGCGTAGCCGGCTGCCTGGCGCACTTGATCTGCCACCCAGGGAGACCCTTCCGTAACGCCGGAGGGGATGATCACAAAGACGCACTCCTTGGCAGTGACAACTTCGAAACCAGCAGATCTCATATCATACGTCTCTTTGCCTAGTTCGGCGATATTGAGATCCCCTTCGCCGGATAAAAATGCGGCTTTTCTGGCAGTCCAGTCTGGTATGTATTTGATAACGATCTTGTCAACGTACGGGTGACCGGGGTTCCAATAGTCTGGATTTCTGACGCCAACTGTTTCGACTCCGTCTTCATAAGAGTCGAAGACAAAAGCGCCAGTTCCCACCGGGTTCAGTCGGAGCCAATCAAGACCTTTTTCATCGTAACTTTTCTTGGAGTGCATGAAGCATGAGGTAGTGAAACCGCCCAGAAGGTAGTTGCGCCATTCGGTCAGTTGCACTTTAATGGTGTAGTTGTCCAGGATTTCTATCGATTCCCAATAAGGCGCCTTGCCAAGTTCGATACGCTGGTCCAAGTTCCATTTGGCGACTTCCGCATTGAAATCAGAGCCATCATGGAACTTGACACCCTCTCTCAAATGGAAAACAATCGTGGCCGCCTGCCAATCTGTTTCCCAAGAGGTGGCTAGCCAAGGATGCATCTCTCCATCGATGGTATCTTTCACAAGACCTTCAAAGAAGAGTTGCAAGGTACCATTGATCTCTCCAATCGCTTCTGGCTGCCACCCAATATTACCAGCAGCACCGCGCCACAATAGAGTCAAAGTACCGCCGGTTTTAGGTCCGGATTGAGGTGAGGTCGTAGGAGTTGTCGTAGAACTTGTCGCTTGCGTTGTCTGGCTCTGTGTCGTTGTAGTGGTCTCCTTGGACCCACCGCAGCCGACGATCAGAGAACCTACCAAAATCAAAGCTAAAACTAAAAATATGAGTTTTTTCCTCATTGCAGTCCCTCCTTGGCTAATTCCTTGCCTGCCATAAAAAGCCAGATATCGTTCTGCGATATTCATCCCTCCTTGTCATAAATATTGGTATCCGGTACATTCTCCAGATTCAACCTCGATATCGATCAGCACTCTTCCATCTTTCTACTGAAGACTGGCTGTCATGATTGTAGGAATTATAGTCCGGCACATATTCTAAGGGCAATACCTTTAGTTGAGTATATATTCGCGGCAACGATATAGTACTTTCATATGATATCGTTGACAGTATAATTAAAAAGGACTATAGTGATTGAGGCTCAGAGAGTTGGACTTATGTTGAAAGTTGGCATAGTTGACAAGAGAGATGTTGCTACTTATGGGATTTTCAAGATTCTGGAAGATCATCCATCGATCAGACCAATATCGATTTGTGAAAAGACCAATGACGAGATATTCGAGTCAGTCTTAAAGCATCAGCCTGACATCATTGTGATAGACATTGGCTATAACGGAACCGAGATAATTGATCGTATCCATCGGAAATTATCCGACCTTCGGTTTATTACGGTGACTGACGAGGTCAACAATGACGAATGTTGTTTCGTTTGCAGTATTGGAACCGGGGCTTATTTGTCTAAAGAGGATGTAAAGGTCAATAACCTGGTAGAGATAATTCTACTTGTCGCTGAAGGCAAATTCATCCTCTGTCGTGATATGGCAGAGCATTTGCTCTGTAAGCATAAATCTTCAATGGAGACATTACCTGAGAAGCAGGAAAAACTTGGCACTTTAACCCGACGTGAGAATACAGTGTTAGAGTTGGTCGCCCGGGGTCTTTCTAATAATGAGATTGCAACCACGCTGGCGATCTCAGTTTATACCGTGAGAGTCCATTTGAGGAATATCATGGCAAAATTAGGGGCGCACAACCGGTTACATGCCGTATATCTTGCGGGAATGAATGAATGCATGCCTGTCTCCCAGTCAATGGCAATTGCTCAACATTAAGGCCGGTGGATATCAGTACGTGTATTGGTCTTATTATTGAAACGCAATAGATAATTGGAGCAAAGCAAAAATCAACTTATCGTTTACTAATCCCGCGTATAATTGCCGGGACCATCATAAGCACTAGCCCGGTAGACAGGCCGTCACTCTAGTTTACGAAGTGATATCGGGAACAGCGGCGACGGACGTGCCGTTCTCAGTTTAATTGACCATCTGTGAGGCTTCGCCAGTTACCACCAGGGGAAAGTCACGAAGAGCGGACATTTTCTACACTTTTTGAGACTAGTGCGTAGACATCGGCATGACTATACGAACGTGCGTAGCTTTACCGTTCAGGGTCTCTATGTAGTATTAATCTACTAAATCGACAAATTGCATATAACATAAGCAATGAATTCATACGGCTATTCACTCAATAACAACAAAATACTTGTTACTTGAATAACGCTGCCCAGATTATGGCATCAAGTACGCCCGTATGAAAAATGAAGTACCCGGCACCTGCGACAGCCAGCCAGTAAGCTACTCCTTCCCTGAGCGGTAAGCTGAGGAGCGCCCAAGTTAAAAAGACTGATCCGAGAGCAACCAGCGCGAGAACGGTTCTTACCATGAACCACGTGCCTGCTGCCGGGTCTCCCACATAAAAGTTCGTGAGCGGCATCCATAAGGCTGAAGGCAACAAGATCAGGAGAAATATGCCGAAAAAGATACCGTACCCGAAGTTTCCGCCGATGACAAGCCCTTCAGGGGCCAGTCTGAAAAGTAGAAAGTATAAGAACGCAAAATAGCCCAGAGCGGAAATAATCATCGAAACCGTATAGACCGGCCTGATCCCTGTCGGTACGCCGCCCCACAAGACGTTGGCTCCACCTCCTTGGCCACTCAGCCCATAAATATAGCTGCCGATAACAGCCGCACCACCAATAACATTGAGTACCAAAAGAACGATTTGCTGGGCATGCATGCTGCTACATCCTCCTGGTTTCTTCATCAATTCTCAACCTTCGTAGTATCCACTGACAGATATATTCCGTTCGTTGGCATTGTTGCGCTTGTGTGGTATTATGAGTGATACTCCGCAATCGTATGCGTTACCAACCTCACCTGCCATGCTGGGTAACTTATGAAAGTACCGCTATCGTTCGGTATCGGTTCTGCGCCGCATCGCCCGCTGGTGATGCCGATATCCCACGCGGGGAATTCCTCGAGCATCGGCACTAAGGCTTTCAGCCTCCGCATTCTCCAAGGTTACCAAATGGCGATTCCGAATACGTATGTCTGCTCGTTTTTCGCCTTCGACAGATTTCAAAAAAACGATCCGACACTCATTGCAGAACTAAGACATGAACTTGAGCAGATTTACCGGAGAGACACCGCTTTCAGCGTGAGGTCTTCAGCTAATCTCGAGGATGGAGAAGCTCATTCCTTTGCCGGTCAGTTCCGCACCGTGCTGAATGTCAATAGCGTCGATGAGATACTAGATGCCGTTACTTCCGTCTGGGAATCGACCACCAACGATGTCCTCCAGAGTTACCTGGAAAATTCCGGAAAGCAGAAGGACGGATTACGGATGGCTGTCATTATACAGGAGATGGTGGTGGCACGGTACTCCGGTATTGTTTTTTCCAGGAATCCGGTTACCGGTATGGACGAGGTTATCATCGAGGCCGTACGTGGTGCCGGAGACGGTCTGCATACCGGGAATGTTCCTTTACAGCGATGGACGTATAAGTGGGGGCATTGGCTTGAAAAACCCGATACTACTATCGTTGACGAAGAAGTTATTTTGACTATCATCACCGAATCTCAAAAAATTGCCACGCGTTACGGCAAGCCCGTGGATTTGGAATGGGCGTATGACGGTATAACGCTCTACTGGCTGCAGCTACGGCCGATTACCACGATTCGCAATATCGATATCTATTCCAACAAAATTTCCAGAGAGTTCCTGCCTGGTATGATTAAACCCCTCGTCTGGTCCATCAATATCCCTGTCGTCAATGGTTCATGGAAAAAACTGCTGATGGAACTGCTCGGGAAAGACGCATCAACCATCGATGTTCATGCCTTGGCGAAAAGCATCTATTATCGTGCCTACTTCAATATGGGAATCATGGGTGATATGTTCGAACTCCTTGGAATGCCGAGGGAACTGCTGGAAGTACTGATGGGGATCGAGATCGAGAACGCACAGGGACCCAGGTTCCGCCCCGGTATGAGAGCAATAAAGTACATGCCGAGAATGATCGGTTTCGTCATGAAAGCACTCTTCTTCAAGCATGTCATCAACAGATTTCTTCAGCGGGCGTTACAAGAATACGAAACCATCAGGTCGGAACTCAAGACGAGGGAAACCGAGAAATCTATCATCGCCGCTATCGATGGGTTATTCGATCCGTTGAAGGAAGGATCGTACTTTGTTATCGTGACGTCGGTATTGATGGGCGTGTATTCACGTCTGGCGAAACACGCCGAGAAGAACGCCGGAGGCAATACCTTTACTGAAACCGGTTTCTTCCGGCGAAAATTGAACGATATAGACCCGACCTATCAACTGGGTCTGCTCCACGATTTGTACGAACATCTTCCCGAAGCCGAAAAACGACAGTTCAGTGGAGGAAACCTGCTAGGCGTAGCAGCATCTGATACGTTCAATATGCTGACCGAGAATCTTGAGAAGTTTCTGCATCGATTCGGTCATTTGAGCGACAGCGGCAATGACTTCTCAAAAGTCCATTGGATTGAAGATCCGGCCCTCGTGATCAATATGATTATCAATACGCCGCCGCAATCCGATCCCGAAACCCCGCCCGAAACCGGTTTTCCGTTACCATCCCAACCCATCCACCGGTTCATTTTGCTGAATGCTGTTGATTACCAGGAACTCAAAGAGCGGGTCAATTTTGTCTACACCTTTGGTTACAGCATTTTCCGCGACCACTTCAAAAAACTCGGTAACCTTTGGAAAGAAAAGGACTACATCTCAGAAGAGAGTGATATCTTCTACCTCACATATGACGAAATAAAGAATACCGTACACGGTTCAATTGATCCGGGACATCTCAGAGAATTGTGCAACAAACGACAAACGGAAATGGAAGAGCTGGCGGATATCTCTCTGCCGGCAACCATCATCGGTGACCAACTCCCGCCGATAATCCGAGATGAGAGTCTGAAAACGAACCTTCACGGAGTCCCGGCATCCAGGGGTCAATGCACCGGTAGAATTGTCGTGGTCCGAAGCTCGGACCAATTCGACAAGGTGCGAAAAGGAGATATCATTGTCATACCCTACTCAGATATATCATGGACTCCGTTGTTCCCGAAGGCGAAGGGGATTATTGCAGAAAGCGGAGGGATGCTTTCCCATTGTTCGATCGTTGCCCGGGAATATGGAATCCCGGCAGTGGTTTCAGTATCCGGAGCCATGGATTTACCAGACGGGACCTGCGTAAGTATCAATGGCGACCGTGGCGAAGTCCTGGTTCTGGATATAGAGCCGCCGCTTTCGACTGATGAAGAGAGGAGCAGGAAATCGTGACCTGGCAGATGATGATACTGGCTGTTATCGCTGGGTATATATGTGGTTCGATCCCGTTCTCGAAAATCGTAAGTGCCGTCTTTTTCCATCGCAAGCTGCCACAAGAGGTCAAGGTTGATGTCCCTGAATCAGATGACATTTATCACGTTACGTCTTCAGGAGCCGCGGCGGCATCCATGACACTGGGCGCACGGGCGGGGTGTACAATCGGCGTGTTCGATATGCTCAAGGTCGCCGTCCCAACACTGGCCTTCAAACTGATCTATCCGGAGGACTCTCATTTTCTCCTGGCTGCACTCGGTGGTATGATCGGGCACAACTGGCCCGTGTTCAATCGGTTCAAAGGGGGACGAGGGATTTCATC
>JAFGOB010000070.1 GCA_016926695.1 Dehalococcoidales bacterium
CGACAGCGATTGGGTAAGCAAAGAGTCGAAGCATATCAAATTATCAGGTCAATAACCTTCGGCAACGGCTGGTCACATCATCCAATCGTGAAAATGTGGATTGGCTTTGAAGACGCTCTCAAACTTTATTCCAACGCGATGGTAACGGAGTGGATCAGGCGTGGATATCGGAATAACATGGGAATATACAACCTCACCGGCTGCAAGATAGATTTTCCATGGTGGCTGGGTAATGATGAATTCCATGCTTCACACCGGGCAGCATTATTGGCCAAAAATTATAGGTACTACTCAAAGTACGGATGGAGCGAAGTACCTGAAATCAAGTATGTCTGGTATGGGGAAAATCCTCTTTTGGAAACAAGCTCCTATAACCGAGGCGTTACACCTTCCTGAGAACGGTTTATAATTGGAATCAAAGATGGGCAAGGTCTATACGAACCAGATCTGATATCCGAACTAAAAGAAATCAGGGGACTACGAGCGGGAGCGCTTTGGTAGCACAATTTTTTTTAGAGTAACAAGTTATGGCGATTATAAGATCTACAACCAAACTGTTAAACGAGCTTGGGGTCAAACCAACGAATACACCAGATCAGCCTCCGGACTTATTTGATTGGCATGCTAACTTGTTGCGACTAAACCGAAAAAAGTACGTGCTGTACACGAACAGCCAGACTCTGTATTCAATCTTAATGCGCTGGGCTGGAAAGGCGAAAAACTTTCAGGAACAATTCAGGCTTGAACTCTTTAAAAACCTGATGAGTGAAGGATTTAACGAAAAACATGTCGAATATATGATGAGCGGACACGCGCAAGTCACAATAACCCAGACTAACAGCCGCAGCGTTTTGGGGTCTATGAATGACCTGGCTATTCAAATTGGATCTATGATTTCCTTGAGAGGCAGATTGGCCGATCCTGATTTGCCTAAAATTAATCGGGAGATGAACCGTATTCCGATGGGTGCTATAAAGTACCAATACAGTATCGCCGAATTAAAACGAAAGTTAGATGACATTCATACATAGCAAATGGTGATGTCAAAATTATTACCAAAAATTTGGATATTGTGAAATTCACAACCTATTGCTAAGCGACTTGCGAATAAACAATAAAACAGGCAAAATCTATTCCCTCCTTCGTACTCTATTATCACCATATCTTTTCAATTCAATCACTACGATTGAGTGCTGATATTTTTGTCTTTCCGGATCACCCGGGCTAAAATACAGATAAGAGGTGCGGAATAACAACAGTGGATACCAGATCAACCAGTTCACCAGCTCTTTACCGGGAGACACAACATTTCCGTCAATGGTGGATATGGGCTTTAGTCCTGTTCATAGCCGCCCTATCTCTGTATGGTGCTGTCCAGCAAATAATTCTAGGGATACCGTTTGGTAGCAATCCTGCTCCAGACGGTTGGATGATCGTCATCGCAATAGTCTTTGGTATCGGGCTTCCCATTTTCATGTATGTGATTAACCTGACCACAGAGGTCCGCAGTGATGGTTTGTATGTCAGGTTTTTCCCGTTGCACCTATCTTTTCTAAAGATAACACCACAAGAAATAAAGGGATTTGAAGCGTGCACCTACAGTCCGCTAGGTGATTACGGCGGCTGGGGAATACGATTCGGCAGGAAGGGGAAGGCTTACAACATCAGCGGTAACCGTGGGGTTCAGCTTGAGCTTACTAACGGAAAACGTCTGCTGATAGGTTCGCAGAGACCAGAGGAATTGGTGCAAACTCTAACTCCAATTACCCGCAGGAAATGATCTCTTTAATCAGGTTTCTTCATATGGCTTGGGCCGATTTCAGGATAGAGTGTAAACAGAGGATTGGACCATAGCTCTTCCTCAGCCTTAATCCCAGCTTCAGTAAGCCGGTAATAGGTTCTGGATGGAGCTTCAGGATAGTTATCCTGTATTGATGAGGGCTGAGTCTCTTCAGTGGTTTCCACCCATCCGAGGCGCTTGAGCACACCGAAGTACATCAGGAACGAGTGATACCGCATGTGAGTAAACTTCCGCGATATTCTTTTCAGTTCTTTGGCGTAGATTCTATCTGCCTCTTCCTCGGTAACATCAGCTCCGCTCAATACCAAGCGGCTGATAATACGCTCAGCTCTTTCCCGGGCGGTTGCCCTGGCGAGAGCTTCTTTATATTCGAAGTTGATGTCTGCCTGGGCAGCACCGCGATTTGGGTCAATCCTGGTTGAACCTTCAGGGCCGTTACCCAGGAGGTATTCGCGAATAAACCAGCCGCAGCCGAAAGGCCTTAAAAATCCTCCCCTTGAAGGTCTCAAATCCAGCGCCATAAATCTTAAACCATTGCCTTTGTTTTAATTTCTGCCAGGGCTTCCATGATCGTGGTGGAAACACGGCGTATCGCACCGAGATTGTTCTCAAGCACTTTCTTATCCTTCGCCCACAAGGCTACATAGGGGAATGATCTTACCCCGGTATCAAAGCCGAAATGTGCCCCCACGACATAGGCAGCGCTTTCTGCAATCGTTTCTGCGTCTGCCCGGGGTATCCTGAATACCCCCTCTGAATAGTAATGGGAGATTTCATGGAGAAGGGTTTTCAGCTGCTGAGCCCTTGGATCCTCCGGCCTTACCCAGATCCCGTCGTGACTGTAGTAGCCTTTAATATCAGGGTTCATCTCCAGTTTAGAATCAAATTCTACCTTAACAGCCCGCCGCCTCATGTTTTCCAGAAGGTCAGCAAATAACTCTTCATTAGCCTCGCCGGTTAGCACCGGCACATCGAACTCAGGCAGCGGTTTCCCTTCGGTCTGGCCGACATCAAAAACGTAAACCACCCGGAAAAATCGGGGCTGCTCGATGTCCATATCAGAATCCTTGTCCAGACTCTGGCCACACCCGGAACAATAGCGGGCTTTGCGAGTAACCTCTGCCCCGCAATTGGGGCAGGTGAGTTTAGCCTTGGGCGGCATTACCGGCGCCAGGATGGCAATGCCTTTTTCTCCCTTCTTCACGGATCTGCC
>JAFGOB010000009.1 GCA_016926695.1 Dehalococcoidales bacterium
AGCCGGTGCATTTAGTGATATCTATTACCATTCCATATCTGGCCATTTGTGTTAAGCCTCCCACTTGCATACTTCAACCAGGCAGGAATTATTAGCCATGCCCGGGGCATTTTTGGATACCAGACGGGACGGGGTTAAGAGGTTCATGCATCCGCCCTTGTCGATGCTGCCGGCTTTGCCCGGCTCCAGCGGATCATACTTGGCTCCGGCTTGATAGGAGTGTAAGAGTCCGGGCCTCACTCTTTCTGTTATCTGTGCAATTCCCAGCACTCCGCCTCGGTCGTTATAGACCTTGACAATATCTCCATGCTGGATTCCTCGTGCGTCGGCGTCTCCGGGGTTCAGCCTGACAGGCCACCACGAATAACCGTTTTTCTTGATCCTGTGGATAGGAATATCTTCCAGCCACGGGTTCTTATTATCATGATGGGTGTGATAAGAAAAACGCACGTGGGGTGTGATCATCTGAAGGGGATATTTCTTAACCAGATCCTTGGTATCGTATCCCTCCCAGCTCGGGATGTATCTCGGCATAGGAGGTCTTTCCTCATCGTTCGCATCGAACTTGGTCAGGCTTTCGGATACAAACTCGATCTTCCCGCTGTAAGTCGCCAGTAAGTGGGCCTTATCGGTACCCAGATTGGGATTCATCGGGTCCGGGGTATCGCAGGGACGTCCCTCGTAAAACCAGCGATTTGATACAGTAGGTTTGTAATCTTTGGGAAGAGGCACCACGAAATAGCCCTTCTTTTTGAATTCTTCATAGGTAAGATGCTTGTGCAGGTCGGAATAGTCGAAGATCTTCTTCATCCATTCTTCATCTGTGCGGCCTTCGGTATATTCATCGTAGATACCCAGCCTCTTGGCCAGTTCTTTGTAGATCTCCCAGTCAGCTTTTGATTCCCAGAGAGGCTCGATGCATTTATGCTGGAAAATCATAACCCTGTGATTTGTTCCGGCATTGCCGTGTCCGTAACCTCCCGGCGCCGTCCATTCGGAAAGGTCCTGACGCTCGAAGTTGGTGGAGGCGGGCAGGATCACATCGCCGAATTTAGTCTCGCTCTGCCAGTGGCAGTCCTGCATGACCACGAATTCCAGCTTGGGACTCTGGTACATTTTTACCCAGCGGTTGGTATCCGTCATGGTACTGATGAAAGAGCCGCCGTGGCGGTGTATCATCTTGATCTCGGCCCCGTTGGGTCCCGGTTCGGGATAGGTCATGGGTTTGAATCCCTGATCGAAATAGTTACCGCAGAAACCTTCTCCGCGCCAGTGTATGGGCGGATTCAGAATTGCTTCGGGAAGCAGTATGCGGTATACCTTCTGAGAAACCGTATTCCTGTTGGGAAATGCCGGATGATCGGCCACGGTTGCGAAGGCATCCCAACCGGCTGATGCATAACCGGGCATATTGAAGCTGAAATCGAGAGGAGCGCCCATGGCTACGCCGCCCCAGATATTGACACCGGGTTTTCCCAGGCCCTGCATGGATATAAGTAGTACCATCAGTCTGGCCCATTCGGTGGCATAGGCAGCGCGGCAGGCGCCGCCTGTGCCATACATGGCTCCGCAGGCCAGCATGGTCTTCTTGGCTGCCCATTCGCGGGCCAGCGCGACAATGGTATGGGCGGGTACATCGCAGATTTTCTCAGCCCACTGCGGTGTCCTGGGTATGCCGTCTTCTTCGCCCAGGATATGTGCTTTGAACTGTTCAAAACCGACTGTACGGTTTTCTACGAACCATTTATCATAAGTATCTTCTTTGATCCAGACGTAGGCGATGGCTTCCGCCATGGCGGCGTCCGTGCCGGGACGGGGGGCCAGCCATTTCTCACCGACATGAGCGGCGGTATAGTTGCAGAAGGGATCGATGAATACCCTCTGAATACCCAGTTCCCTCAGCCAGTGACGCCAGATAACAGTGTCCTGTGCGCAGTAGCCGCCGGCGCTGGTATTGGGATCTACCGACCAGAAAACAACCTGCTCGCAGTTTTTCAGCCCGTCAGCCAGTATATCAAAGTTATCGGAATGTCCCAGCTTCCAGTAATAACCCCAGGCATGGACTGCTCCCCAGTGCCAGCCTTCCCAGCTATCCGGATTGTCCAGCAGCTCGGTGTAGCCCAGAATGTTGTAAAAGCGGCAATAGGGTCCCATTTTATAGAAAAGCAGGCCCCAGTTGTGATGTGAGGAGGCCATGGCCGTGATCGCCGCCGGGCCGTAGGTTTTCCTGATCCTCTTGATCTCACCGGCTACCAGGTCCAGGGCTTCATCCCAGGATATGCGTACATACTCGTCCTTACCCCGTAATTCTGTATGCCTGTCGCCATTGGGATCAAAATTCTTGCGTTTCATGGGATATTTGATCCTGTTCTCCGAGTAGACTCTCATCCTCTCGGCGACTACATAAGGATTCAGGGTGGTCATGCGTGGATCAGAAAACTTCTTGCCCCTGGCTTCGATGGTCCATCCACCTTCATCCGTCTCATCGAAGATAATAGGTCGCATGCGGGTAATCTTGCCGTCCTTGACCGTGACCTTGACAGGACCACCCACGGTACATTGGGTAAATTCTTGTTCTGCCATCAGACTTCTCTCCTTGATTTGCCAAATTATTATATTACTTAATACTAAGAATGAACTAACGGGTTCACCGGTTATTACGGGGTATATCTTGAAAAGATCACGTTTGTGTATTTTTTACCCACGTATATATTTTTAGGGGCACTAATATCAGTTTAACTGATAGAAGCCCCTCCATCAACATAAATGATCTGCCCGGTTATAAAGTCGGAAGCCCGTGAGGCCAGGAATATCGTGGTCCCTATGAGGTCCTCCGGTTCCTCCAGACGTCCGAGCGGGATACGGGAAAGTATCGACCTGGCTTTTTCTGGTTTTTCGAGAATGGGTTTGGTAAGTTCCGTCGCTACCACTGTCGGTGCAATGGCGTTGACCAGCACCTTGTATCTGGCCCACTCGAAAGCCAGCATGCGCGTCATGGCGTCTACTGCACCCTTGCTGGTGCCGTAGCCGACAATGCCTTCCGCCGGGTACCTTCCCCTGACAGAGGACATATTGATGATTTTGCCTCCACCCTGATCGATCATGGCTTTGCCTACAGTCTGGCAGGTTAGAAAAACACCCCTCACATTGAAGTCCATGACCTTTTGCCAGTCGTCCAGGGGCATGGTTTCGGGTGCGCCCCGCAGCGCCAGTCCGGCGCAGTTCACCAGGATATCTATCCGCTTATAATTTTTTAACACCTGGTCTACCAGGTTATTTACTGAATTAGGTTGAGAAATATCTACGGATATTGCCATAGCGTTTTTCCCCTGAGCCCTTATTCCAGCAGCTACCTTTTCCAGCTTGTCAAGAGTGCGGCTGGCAACTACAATGTCAGCACCGGAGTCAGCCAGGCCTGCGGCCAGGACATTGCCGATCCCCCCGGAACCTCCGACAACAATGGCAACTTTTCCACTCAACTCAAACAAACGTGACACAGCTTAATACCTCCTTATATTCAGGCATAGGCGGATAGATTGTATCTTCCGATAACCAGCGGCTCTAGTAGCTGGCGATTACCAGCATACTGGCCGGTTGATTGGTCTTATTCATGATAGATCGCCCTTCATTCGGAGCTATATGTAAAGCATCCATGGGATTGAGAACAAATTCTTCCGTTTTGGACTTGACCGTTACCTGTCCTTCAACAACTACATAGACCTTCTCGTTGGTCTGGTCTTCGCCGGAATATTCTACGCCGCCGCCGGGAAGAAAGTGAGAAAGCCCGACCCAGAACTTTTGAGCTCCAGTCTCGTCTTTGCCGCTTAATCTCAGGGCAGCCGTCAGGAAATGCCCTTTGGCCTCGTACGGTTTGACCTGATCAAAACACATTTTTTTCATACTTGCTTCTTCTTTCCTACCCCCTTTTTAGAGAGGCCTGGAGAATGGAAAACTCCCACTCTCCAGGCCGGGCTCGACTATTATTTCTTTTCTGAATCCGACCACTTGGACTTTATATCATCGAAGTGGTGATGCATTTGTGTTACGTGGTTGCCGAAATTCTCCAGGCCAATTTGCAGATGGAAGTCTTCATGAAGAATACGCTTCCAGGGACGAACGGTAATCTCATGGGTAAGGCGGCGGATCATCCTGGGCTGTTTCATGATCTTTTCCGCGATTTCCCAGGCACGGGACAGGATCTTATCGCCGGGCACGATTTCATTAACCAGACCCCAGTCGAGACAGGTCTTGGCATCGACGCTGTTGACCATGAACATCATATAATTGCCGCGCTTGAGGCCGCAGATGGCCTGGATAATTAAGCCCTGCACATCGCCAGGCACCGTCGCGTCCCCGAAATGGTCGTCGCGCAGCATGAACTCCGGCACGCACAGGGTAATATCACTCATCATGGCGTTTTCCCAGTGCAGACCGGGGCCGTTAATGGCGCCGATGGTGGGTACCTCGATATCATAGATCCAGTTGTCCACCACTCTGCGGGCATCATGCCAGACGTTGTCGAAAATAACATTTTTATCCGGATGGTCTTCGGCTTCGGCGAAAGATTCCATATCGAAATCACCAATCCAGTACGGGTTTGTAGAAGTCAGGATGATAAGCTCGTTTTCCGGATCGTGGCCGATAGTGGTCCAGCACTCGCACATCGCCTGGTGCATCTCGAAACTCCATTTTACGGGGCCGCCCTTGGTATGCATGCGCACCTGCAGGATGCCGTTTCTGCGTTCAAAATCAAAGTGATCGGCAAAAATCTTTTTATAGTCCTCCAGCTTGGGATACGGTACCTTATTGGTAATAGTCATTCCATCCTCCATTTAAGTATTTTTCATACAGTTCTCTTATTTTTACTGTTTTTCCCTTTTATAAAACATAGCCAATTGGCTTAGCAGTTTCCTGTTATTTCCTTCCAGTACCTCTGCGGTGGATTTCCCCCGGTAATCATACCAGCCTTTCCCGGCTTTTATCCCCAACTCTCCGGCTTTAACCTTGCCCACCAGCAGGGGTGACGGTTCCGCAGTGTTGTTCAGTGTCTTGAACATTCTTTCCGAAACCCTCACGGAGGTGTCAAGCCCTATCATATCCTCGGTTTCCATGGGTCCCAGGCAGGACATACGGAAACCGATGCTGCCCTTGACCGCAATATCCAGGTCTTCGGGAGTAACGATGCCTTCATCCAGCAAATAGCCTATCTCTCGCGTTAGCGCACCGGTAAGGCGGTTGACAATAAACCCGGTTGCCTCTTTCCTTACCATAGCCGGTTTTTTACCCGATTTGATCATAAGCTCGCGAGTAGTTTCCACCGTCTCACCTGAGGTCTGCGGTCCTCCGTGGATTTCTACGGTTGGAATGATATGGGCTGGATTGAAATAATGCACACCGATAAGCCTGGATGGATTTTTCATCCCCTGTGCCATTTCGGCGATGGTTAAACTGCCGGTATTACTGCTTATTATGGCCGTGGAATTATTGTCTTCCAGTTCGGCAAAGAGCTTCTTCTTTTCCTCTAATATTTCTGGAATGACCTCTACAATATAGCGGCATTGGGACAGGATAGACTTTAAAGAGCTTCCTGGTACAGGTACTACCCTGGATGTTATTTCGGAAACAGCTTCATCTAAAAGGCCAAACTCCCGGAATTGATCGGTATTGGCCTTGATCTGAAGAAGAGCCCTGTCCAGGGATTCCTGATCGATGTCCGACAGGTATACCATGATGCCAGCCTGTGCAAAAGTCTGGGCAATGCCGATACCCATTGTTCCGGCGCCTATTATGGCTATCCGGTCTATCAGGTTGATATCCATTATTTACATTCCCGTCATTCTTTCCGGAGTACTAAAAACAGGTACTTATTCATGACGCCACATTTCTGCCGGTCCGGCAGAAACTATCGAACAAATATCCCCGGTCTGCCTGGTTCAGATGAAGGCTGCGGGCTAATATGTCGCCGGGGGAAGAGGTGCCTGGCATAACCCCAGTAATAGAGTTCCACGGGATTACCCCGTGGAACTCCAGACCATAGGGTTTTTAACGGTTGAAAACTGTCAGGAAACCTTCTTGGAAAGCGCCAGGTCTCCTACGTTGATATCTTTTTCTGTCGAGATGTCATCCATATCCCGTGAGAGATACCCGTCTTTCGCGACGGACAAACTATAGTTGCCGACCTCAAGTCCTTCGAACCAGAAATCGCCGAAAACATCCGTCTTTGTGCTGGCGACTTTGCTCCCTTTATCGTTTTTCAGAGTGACCTCAGCGTCCTCCAGACATTCGTCTGCTTCCGGATCATAGACCGCTCCGGCTACGAATCTCTTGGGTATCCCGATATAGTAGGTACGGGGGTTGGCTTTAGCTTCCGGCTTGAGTATTTCGGCCTTATCAATAAGGTCTTTGAACTCTTCTTCTTCACCGAACTTCAAAGCGCCGGTGGGGCAGGCATCAACACAGCGGGGCTCTTTCCAGCCTTTATCCAGCAGGTGAGCGCACCAGGTGCATTTCTGCGCGATCTGAAGGTCCTGGTTGAAGTAGATTACACCGTAAGGGCAGGCATCAACACAGAGTTTTTGACCGGTGCATTTATTGGGATCAATGATTATGGCTCCGTCCGGTCTCTGGTAGATGGCCTTGGATTTACAGGCGGTAATACAGGGAGCGTCTTTACAGTGCTGGCAGATGTGATGCATATAGGCCACCTTGACCTTGGGGACTTGCCCCCTGACTATATCATTCACTTTCATCCAGAACTGCCCGGTGTCCGGCTGGGGTTTTGCGATCGGGCTCCAGTCATTAGCCACATGCTCATCTTTGCAGGCTACCTGGCAATTATAGCACCCGTTGCATTTGGTAATATCGATAATAAACGCCTTCATTATTGATCTTCACTCCTATAAAGTATTCTTTCGAACTTCTGACCGGAACCCCTGTCGTAAGGCCGGTTGAAAGCTTCGGGATATTGTCTTCTTATGCCTTCCAGGTCTGTCTTCTCTGCCTGGCACAGGAAACCGCTGGTAACCATTCCGGCGCAGTTCTTGGAAGTAGTATTGTGCGGACATATTGTATTGATGGCTCCGCCCCTGTCGAACTCACCCGGGACTATGGGATCGTACCTTGATCCATGATCGACATAGACCACTCCCGGCATGATTCTCTCGGTGATGTATGCTCCGCAGAGTACTCTGCCTCTCTCGTTGAATAACGTGACAACATCTCCGTTTTTGATATCTCTTGCAGCGGCATCCGTTGGGTGCAGCCAGACCGGTTCATACATATAATCATCCGGTCCTCTGACCTTACCCGTCTCTATCTCATGGAACCAGGTGTTATCATCCATCTGGGCATGAACGCGCCATCTGGGATGGTTGGAGATTACCAGCAGCGGGTATTCCTTGAACCTCTCGCTGGAAATTCTTTCATCATGAAATTCACTCTTTTCTACCCAGTGCGGTACCGGTGGTCTCTCTTTATCATCCGGGAAAGCCTTGGCCAACCGCTCGGAATAGAATTCCAGTTTGCCGCTGGGGGTGGTCATGGGGTACTTTTCGGGGTCTTCGTAGAACTCGATCATGCCGGCCGGAATTTTCTCCCATTCGGGATCAGTCGGCACCACATAATACTTGTTTTCCTTCAGCTTTTCCCATGTGCACAGACCGGCTTTCTCCACGCCTGAGCCGTCGAAACCGACTTTGATCCAGTCCTGGATAGTCTTACCCTCGTTGTATTTTTCCTTGAGTCCCATTTTATCGGCGATGGCCTCAACTATTTCATAATCGCTCATGCTCTCGCCGCGGGGTTCGATCGCTTTCTCTTCCAGGTAAACACAGTTGTACTGTACAGGCCAGTGATCGGCTCCGATGTCATCTTCCTCGAATTTGGTATTGGAGGGCAGGATTACATCTGCGAAGAGACAGTCATTCTCCAGCCAGGGATGCTGGATAAGGATGAACTCGATTTTCTCCATCTGCATGGCGCGGTGGAAATCGTTGGGATCGTTCCAGCAGGTGCTGAAGCAGGGAGTATCGGACCACAGCATATGGATTTCATTTTTCCCGGGCCGGGGATAAACATAATGTATGAACTGGTCATCCACCGGATCCATCTGGTCCGAGCTTCCGTAAATATCATATTTACCGGTCTGGATGACCTCGTGCAGGATGGTCTTGGGGATCATATTTTCCTGTTTCCACATAAAGGGTATGTAACCCCGGTAGGCCGCACTGACCATGGGACGGATGACCGAGTTTGGCGTGAGCATTCCCACTACCCCCGGTTTGCCCGATCTGGTGCGGTTATAGCTGCCCAGCATGGTACCTTCGACGAAGGTGAGTTGGTTGACGCCGGGTCTGCCCAGCCCCTGCATGCCCAGCAGGCAGATTTCCATACGGGCGGGTTCGCTGGAATAGGGTCCGCGGATATAGGGTCCACCGTACCCGTGGGCGACGGTGGTGCGTTTCCTGCCCCATTCCCTGGCCAGGGCTTTTATGGTCCTGGAAGGAACGCCGCATTTTTCAGCAGCCCATTTGGGAGACTTGGGCACGCCGTCTTCTTTACCCATTACATAATCGGAGAACTGCTCAAAGCCAACCACATGGGTCTTGATATATTCCTTGTCATATGTCCCTTCTACGATCCATGTATAAGCGATGGCCAACTGTAGTGCGACATCGGTATTGGGAAGTACCGGTATCCATTTGTCGGCGTGTACCGCTGCGGCGTAGTTTAAATCGGGGCTGATGTAAATTTGCTTGATTCCAAGCTCGGTATACCAGTAGCTTAACAGGCTGGGCAGGCAACCGCCGCCGAAGCCCCAGGGTGTGGTTTCCTGGTCGCAGCCCTGCATTATAAGCATTTCGGTATTCTGGGCTACATCGTTGTAAAGATTGGAGCTGAACTCCATGTTCAGGCCGACCGGCTCATTGCCCCAGACATGCTTGGCGCCCCAGTACCAGCCTTCCCAGCTATCCGGATTACGGATCTGCTGAGTGTATCCGCCGAGAAGCCTCATTAAATAGGTCGGGCAGCCGTGCGCAGCATTGACTACTTTACCCTCTCCATGCCCTTCTGATTGCAGCAAGATACCTTCAGGTCCGTATTTTCCCTGGATGCGCTTGATTTCACTGACAACGATGTCAATCGCCTCGTCCCATGAGATTCTGACATATTTGCTCTTGCCGCGGTTCCGGGTATTTCTCTCACCCTTGGGATCAAAGTCAACCCTCTTGAGAGGATAAAGAATACGATTGGGTGAGTAGACCCTTTTTTTGTAGCCGGTACCATGAGGGGGTACCATCGCTTTGAGAGGCGGAATGAATGTCTTGCCGCGGGCTTCGTACTTCCAGGGATTGAACTCCTCCGGCTTGTACTTCCAATCATAGTGCAATGGCCTTATACGGACTATTTTCCCGTCCTTTACGTCCACACAGGTAACATTGGAGTTATCTCCGAAGGAGCTTAAACAGGTACCCTTGATACAGATCTTGTCCAGTGAGTCGTCATTATTTGGTTTTGCCATATCTCCTCCTATGTGCCCTATTTTTACATCTGTCGTTTTCGCAATTTGTTGTTCTTGTTATCGTGATTATATCTATCGCTGCACCGATGTCGTAATTCTTATATTTTACCTGTCCGGGGGCTGATACTACAACCCCCGGTATGAAACGCCTTTCAGATCTGTTTTTGGAATGCAGTATTGCCCTTATTTTTTCAGGACGATCTCACCCAGGTAGATGTCCTTCTGGGTTTTGGTTTTAAGGCTTCTGGGCTTGTATCCGGCAACCTCGATCTTGACGCTGTAGTCGGTATTGTCAGCCAGGCCCTCGAACTCGAAGTCGCCGAAGCCGTTGGTAGTGGCGACGCGTGTTTGGTCGTTGCCGCTGAGAGTAACCTGTAAGTTAGCGGCGCACTCGTCGATATCGCCGTAGATGACGGTACCGGCCACGAATTTCCTGGGCAGGCTGATATACTTGACCTTCTCCACGAGGGAGAACTCGGGATGAAGGGATTCGGTCTTGCCGCCTGCGACGAGTTTGGCGACGTCGCTCTTGGGGTCGTCCAGGTCGCCGAAGACCAGTGCGCCGGTGGGGCAGGACTCCACGCACCTGGGCACCTTTTCGCCCTTGTCCAGGAGATGAGCGCACATGGTGCATTTCTGGGGTATTTGAAGTTCTTCGTTCCACTCGATAACGCGGTAAGGGCAGGCGTCGACGATCTGTTTTTGGCCCTTGGCCTTGACGGGGTCGATGATGATGATGCCGTCAGGTCTGCGGTAAACGGCGTTGTTCTGAGCGGCCTTGATGCAGCCGGCGTTTTCGCAGTGCATGCAGGTAACGGGGGTATAGGCGATCTTGACCTTGGGGTACTGGCCTCTCTCTTTTTCGATAACCTTCATCCAGTTCATACCGGACATAGGCTGAGGGGCCGAGTAGTCTTTGTAATCGTTGCCTGCGAACTCGTCGCGGCAGGTCAAGAAGCAGTTGTAGCAGCCGGTGCATTTAGTGATATCTATTACCATTCCATATCTGGCCATTTGTGTTAAGCCTCCCACTTGCATACTTCAACCAGGCAGGA
>JAFGOB010000071.1 GCA_016926695.1 Dehalococcoidales bacterium
ACATAATCCAAACAAACCGCCTATCTTGAATCTAGATGGTCACACAACTAAAGCTATATCCGGTTAATAACAATAGGCCGAAACAAGATGTAACCGAGAATACAAACATCTGCTCCTGCTATCACCAAGATGATTCCTGTTACAGGGGAGTGATCCCGTATATCAAATTGCCGGCGTTTTGTCCAGATGAAAAAAGCGGATACAAGCGGCACCGGGAAGCCGTGACTGTAACAGTCGCAAAAAAGCTATGAATTTACTATCCAGCGTAAGGCGTGTCAGTTCCAAAAATTACATTGAGGTTACGATACGTGCGATTCCGATAAACATTTTAAAGACAAACCAGATAAGCAGCGGGACACAAAGCATATTAACATAACGACCAAATGATTTTAAAGAAGATCCTTTATAATCCAAAAGCTGTGAAAAAATAAGTGCTGCTACCAATCCCCCTGTAGCTCCCTGTATTACGGTTGGTGATGGAACAAGAATAGATACAAAAAAAACAGTCATAATTGTTCTCCGTAGTAAAGTATACATTTATGTATACAAGCGGTCAAGATGCCTGAAAATCAGGGTACTTAAACTGAAATTGTTGGTTTTTGCTTCATCTGCTTTCACTCTTTGTTATCCCCGTTGATTCAATAAAACCCGCTCGATTTACATTTTGTTTACTCTGATATCGTAATATTGAAATACTATAAAGAAAATGCCCAGTGCTCTTTAGAAGGTGTAATAGAGAAGACAGTTTGAGCTATATTTTATCTTTTGTTTCCAGGGAAAAAACCGGAGGTGTTTTTGCTATAATTCAAATAATAACCAGAGTGTGGAAAGTAACAAAGATCAAAATCAACCCGCCTTCTCTTACATTCTTTTTTCACAGAGCTTCCGCAAGGTGCTTTTTAAGGTAGTGGCGTACATGTTGGCGGGCTGACATGGGAATGTCATTCTCAGCCCAGTCGTTATAAAGCTCATTCATCTTTTCCCTGAGCAGTCCCATCTCAGAGCAAATATGCCTGACCAGCAGCTCCGTTGCCTCGTCCAGCCGATTCTCCGATGCTGCACTGGCTATCACGCGGTCCCGCTCTATCAGCTTGTTCTCCGCCAGCCGGAGCAGATCGAGGCACTCGTGTCCTACGCCTGAATGGGCGAAGTAGATAGCATCAGGATTTATCTCCTTCAGCCGGTTGAGTGACTTTATATACAGTTCAAGGTCGAAGCTGGGAGGTGGAGTAACGGGTATCATGACATCCATACCTTCAACATAATGTCCCACGGCATCTCCCACGAATACTCCGTTATGACGGCTTTCGCGTATACACAGCTCATGAGTAGCATGGCCGGGGGTTTCCATAAAGGTCAGAACCTGCCCATCACTCAAAGCGATAGTATCGCCATCTGCGGCGGGCCGTATCCGCCCTGCTTCCACGGGCAGCACCTCTCCGTTTCTGCGGACAGCTACCTGGCCCTGGGCATCCCCAGCGCTTACAACCAGTTTTGATGGATCGATGAGATGCCTGACCGCCCGCTGATGCGCCACTATTCCGGCGTTCGGCATTTGCCTGATAATACTCCCGGCTCCCCCGCTGTGGTCAAGATGAATATGGGTAATAATGATATAGTCAATGTCATCGCCTTCATAGCCAAGCGAGTGCAGGCCTTCTATTACGGCAGGAATTGAAGTAGACGGCCCTGGATCGATCAGCGCTTTTCTATCCTCAACCAGAAAATATACCGCACCGGCCCGTGGTATGGAATAAAGCCGGTTGTCTATGGAAAAAATGTTGGAAGCGACTTCCTTTACGTTGGACATGCGGAATCCCCCTTTAAACACCTGTCAAATTCAATTGTAACATATCCCCCCAGTCCGGTTTCTCTGGCCGTGTATTGGCCGGCACCGGATTGTGTCTATCGTATTGCGGAAACTTGCCATGATTTATCGATAGTCTCATAATTAGTTATAGCGATTCCTGCCGGTACGGGACCTGCATATTCTTAAAAATCGTTTCCCCCCTGAGAACAACTAAAGTAATCTTTGATATTCAAAGGAGTTCAGGATGAGTAATGAAGGCGTGAAACTGGAACTTCTCGATCCCCGCGGAGAGATTGAGGTCAAACGTAAGTACGGACTGTCAAAAAGGATAGATGACCTGGACGGAAAAAGGATAGCACTGATACACAATCAAAAGACCGGGTCTATCGCCTTCCTGGAAGCAATGGAAGAATTGCTCAGGGAAAAATATCCCTCGGCTGTGTTCGTAAAACAGTACACTACTTCTATCAACCAGGCCAGGGAGCCTGAGTTTTACGATGATGTTGTCCGCGACGCTGATGCCTTTATTTTCGCCGCCGGCGATTGTAATACCTGTACTTTCTGGGGATCATACCACACGGCAGAACTGGAAAAGAGGGGAATTCCCGGAGTCTATTTTGTTTCCTCAAATTTCATGGTGGATGCGCGTTCCTCCGCTGCTGAATGGAGCGTACCGTCCATGCGCATGTTTTCTTTGCCCGGAGACAAATGGCATGCCCTTCACAGCGATGCCTCGCAACTGCGCCCTATTGCAGTCCAGGCCCTCAGCGGCGCTATCGATCTTTTAACCCGGCATCTTGCCCCTGAAGAGTCCAGTCCTCCACAGGAGAAACAGGTTATGGTACAGCCAGTAGATTTCGATATCCGCTCTGATTCTTATGCCGCAGCCTGCGAGAAGTTCAACGAGCTGTTCCTGGAAAACCACATGGGCGATGGACTGCCGCTCGTGCCTCCCACGGCCGAGCGGCTTGAGTGGATGATGAAGGGTACCAGCCGTTCTCCGGATGAAAAACTGGGGAAATGTCCTTTAAAGATGGGAACAGCCACCGTCCGTAAAATCGCTATCAACTCCGTCATGGCAGGCGCCAAACCCGAGTATCTGCCGGTTATTTTAGCAGCCATGGACGGCTTTATCTCCGAAAGCGGAAAGGGCAAAGACGGTGAGTTCCTGTTCCACACGCTGGGCTCATCCGGGGCTTTCAACCTGGTTATCATGGTCAACGGACCGGTTGTCAAAGAGATCAACATCAACAGCGGGATGGGCCTGTTCGGACACGGCTGGCGTTCCAATAATACCATCGGTAGGGCCGTCAGACTGAGCACCATCAATATCGGCTACTGCTGGCCGGGCATCAATGACATGGCATTAACCGGCCGTCCTTCAGCCCATACCTGGTTCACTTTCGGAGAAAACGAGGATATGAGCCAGTGGGAACCGTACCACGTCACCAGGGGATTCAGCAGTGAAGACAGCACCGTTACAGTAGCCAAGGTCAACTCTACCTACGCCACCTTTGGGGGCATGGTAGCCGGACTGCTGAAGGCCGAGTCAATACTGGAGCAGATCGCCGGGCGGCTGGGTAAAATGGGCGGTGCTTTTATAGTGGTCAATCCTGATGTCCATCGCGAACTGATCAAAAAGGGATTCGACAGGAAAGGCGTGCAGGAATGGCTTTCAGGCAAATCGGGCATGCCCGCCAGGAATATCCAGATCGCCGTCGCCGGCGGAGTTCCGGGATATACCGTGGTCTGGAACATGTTGAACATCAATGCCCTGGTGACCAAAAAGATCCACGGGGCCTTACTGACCCGGTCAGGCCTTTGAAGGGCTTTCCGGACAGATCCGGACAAACAGCAAGAGGGTACTGCGGCTACAGTTTAGCCCCGCGGGCCTGCGTATCTATCCACCTGGTGGCCAGTTCAGCCAGGGCTTTCTCCCGGTATTTCCTCCAGAGTTCCATCATGGGCACCGCTTCCTTTTGAGAGGCGGCTTCTTCCGGAGAGGTGGGTTCGGTAAAGTAGACGATTTTTTTTATTTTCAGATCGTTATTCTCATCCATCACCAGGTGATAATGGGCGCTGGCCTGTTTGGCCGGCCAGACCTTTCCTGAAAGCTCATCGTTGAACTGCAATTGTAACTGGACCACCACAACCATTCGCTCAAGATCGACGATGTATTCCCGGGGCGTAAACTCTTCATGCAGTCCCGGGTGCACCATGATCATCAAAAGTTCTTCCCGGGAAGAAGGACTCTTCGTACCGGCCATATTAAAAGGCCAGAATTCAAGGTCCGGGGCAAAATACCGCTGCATGTTGGGTACAGTCTCCAGCGGACCGACATAGCGGTTAAAGGCCTTGAAATATTCATCGAACCATCCGGTTACGTTTTGATAGGTGATTTCCATGATCATCCCTCCCTGCATAATAAGCGTTAATGTCCAAAGTATGCGATATCTGTCTCACAAATGCAAGATATCGATATACCTGGAAGATACAAAAAGGGGTAAGACCTGTGTGGATACGGTGTGACTATTTCCCCTCCACGTCTTCCAAAAAATCAGTGACAATCAGTTCGCTGTTTTCGAGGAACTCTTTGATTTCGGCCTGCGTGATATCGTCGATATGAATGCCTGCTATCACACAGACAGGTCTTTGGAGCGTTTTGCATATCCGGTAAGCGGCGTCATGCGCAACGCTATCTTCCTTATGCCCCAGACGTGTGATAACCGAGACCGAGGCCCGCTGATTCAGGCTGTCCCATTCGGCCAGGGAGACGGCGCCGATATGAGCATTGATATTTGAGATTGATACCACCAGATCGCTGCCCAGGCTGCGGGCTTCCAGATCTATCCCTGTCCTGCCCCTTCCCCGTGAAAGTCTATATTCCGGCATATTACCCCCGGGCTTGTCCGCTTTTTCTATTCTATACCGTATTCGGCCCAGCGTTTATCGATGTAATGTCCCAGCTCGTCGCTTACCTTGACCTCCGGGGCATGGGTGCTATTGTTCCATTCAGGCCTGCGGGCGAAGTCCGGCGTCGTAGGCCAGGTAGCGTCGATTATCATTTTATCCGTCGCTCCAAGCCATTCGAATGGTACTGACGGGTCCAGTCTTGATCCGCTTTCGTCACGGGTGATATGTACCTGTCTTAAAGCCTGCATGCGGGTGTTGATAGCCCACAGGACGTCATCCGGATCGAAGACGTCCACATCGTGGTCTACCACTATGACATGTTTGATAATCTTGCCGCCCTTGCTGCTCAGCAGGAACCGACCGGCATCGTGGCCGTGACTCATGTACTCTTTTTTCACAGCGATTATAGCGCAGAAATCCGGATCGCCTCCAGCCGGGCAGTTAACGGCGGTTACTCCCGGGAAACCGGCGTTTTTATACATCAGTACCGCCTGGGAAGCAATAGCCAGAGACAGGCAGCGGTGGTCTTCCGTGACCGGTTTACCCAGAACACTGCCCCGGAATACGGGATTATTGCGGTGAGTTATACACTTGATCCTGACTACCGGCAGGGGCCGCTTGCCCCCTCCGTAAAAACCGGTGTGCTCCGCGAAAGGACCTTCCAGCCGCAGTTCAGAGGGAGGAATTTCACCCTCGATCACAATCTCGGAATTGGCGGGGATATCCAGGTCTACGGTCTCGCCTTTGACCACCTCAAGCGGCCTGCCGCGCAGCGCCCCGGCCATCTCCCACTCATTAATGCCTGCCGCGAAGGGCGTCATAGACACCAGCGGGCAGACCGGGTCGTTGCCGATGGCAATAGCTACAGGCATGGGCTGGTTGATTTTCTGATACTTTCTATACATCATGGCCACGTGCTGAAAGGGCGAGAACTGGATGCCCAGCAAATCAGGTTCATGCACCATAACCCGGTACATGCCGGAATTGGTCCAATCGTCTTCAAGGTCTTTTGTAATGACCTGGTGCCAGGTGCCGATATAACGTCCCCCGTCCATCTCCGTCCACCAGGGAACCGGAAATTTCAAAACATCAATATCCTTTCCCTTCAGGATATTCTCTTTGCAGGGGCCGCTCTTAACCTGTACCGGCTTAACCGGCCTTTCGTATCTTTTTGCCGCTTCCGCTATTACCTCCGCTTCACCTGCGGAGGGATCAAGTCCCAGGGCTATAGCCAGCCGCTTCACCGTCAGCAGCCCTCCGGTAAAAACCGGTGTGCTGTAATCTTTGACGTTTTCAAACAGCAGGGCTGGTTTAGCCTTCGTTCTCAATGCTCTCAGCGCTATTCCGCCCAGCTCGTATTTCCAGTCAACCTCAGCCTTCACCCTGGCCAGCTCACCTTCGCGTTCAAGGCTTTCAATAAAGGACCTCAGATCGTAAATATCCTGTTTCATTGCAATACCTCGAAAATTTCTACGATTACAGCAGTTAAAGGTATGATATAACGCCGGATGCGCTTAATACAAGTCAGGAATAATGTCTTTGGGGGTAATAATGCCTTTTTGTCCCTGTTTTGCTAAAATATAATAAATTGTGAGATTAAGCAAATCAGCGGTTAAAAAGAGCATTCAATGATTCTATGATCCGCTGGGAATGAAGGGATAAATCATGGGACTATTTGGTAAATCCTGTCCGCTGGAGAAATCACATATAGCGGTATATGGTGTGCACTCTCCGCGAAAATGGAAGAAAGAAGACTGTCAAACTTGCGAGTATTACCAGGATAATACATGCAGCTACAAGAAGACCGTGGTAAAAATACAGGCCTCCGGCAAGCGCGGTTATCCTGCCCTGGTTAAAAAATCGATGATGGATAAGCCGGCTGAAATACGGGAACGGTCTGAAAAAGAGGCGGTACTAAAAGGAGGGTATAGCCCTGACGAACAAAAAGAATACTGGGCTATATCCCGGGAGTATGACCTGCTGTGGAACGATTCCTCACCGCAACAGAGAGAGGATATTTTGGACAGCCTGGACCAGTGGAAAATATACCTGGAAAGCGGCTCCGGACCGGCGCAGGCCCATGAAAAGGTCAAGGAGTGGCTAAAACAGAGAGAAGAGTTCCGCCGGCAGTAGGCTAAGGCAGCATCTCGCCAGCGTATTTTACTGCTTCATGTAAAGGCAGTGCTTTTAGTCCAAGCCTGATCAGATCGTTGCGTGTTTGCCCGTCCGAAGATACGATAATACAATCACCGCTGACAGCATAAGCTATTTGAACCAAAAAGACATCGTTCCGGTGACGGATCGGTATGTGTTCCTGTTCTTTAAACGGTCCGCCTAAATACTGGCACTTCGTATTATCATGGAGGATATCCCCGATGTACCTCTGGACTTGGGGATGATGTATTGATTTTCTATTATTTTTCAGAATCGACCAGTATTTACGTGATAGATCGTTATGCAATGCCAGAGAGTGGCCGTTACTGCTGATATCAATCAATAATTTGTTTGCCATCGGACTGCATTTTAAAGCCGATATGAGAATATTTTCATCCAATATAAAAGTGTTTCCCATTATTTAGTCCGCCTGGATAAAGCATCCATATGTCTCTTATAGTTATCCAGGTTTACTTCACTGAATCCCTTTAGTCCTCCTTCGATAGCTCCTCTATTATCAATTTTCAGTTCACTCGTACAGGTGTTGCCTTTATTTTTTTCAAAATAGTAAATCCGCAGGTCTTGAGGAGCAATTTTGCCTTCTGCGACCAGATTAAGAAAACCAATTAACATGGTCTCACTGTGAGAAGTAAGGATCAGTTGTTTGTTTTCCTTTAAAGCAATCGAGGCCAGTACTTCACACAGCTTTATCTGGGCTTTAGGATGAAGAGAAATATCCGCTTCTTCTATAGCTATGACAGAGTCCGCCGGACTGATAGCCAGTTGAAGTAAAGGACGGATAAGCTGATTGCTGCCGAACCCGCCCTGGTAGATATCATATCCCTCGCTGCTTTTCAGCTCGATTTGTTTCTTGGGAACCAGGTGAATGGAAAGACCGGTGTCTGTAATCATACTCAGCCAGTTTGAAACCTTCTCTTCTATTTCTCTTCTGTAGGCGAAGGTACTGAATACTTCCCCACCGGTAACAGGGGACTCCGAAGCAGCTTCTGAAAGGGGATAAGACTCGCTGTCAAAACCGCGCAACGCATAATCAATGTAAATATTTTTTAATACTACTGAAAATACAGATAAAAATGATTCAACTTCATCGATCAGCAGCTTATGCTGATTTGATTGACCGTGGGTACCCTGTCCTCCGGATATTCTCAACGGACGGCCTATTTCAGTACTTGCTGTTAGACCGACATTATTATCATCCTGTCCGATGCGGTCAGGAGAGACCTTAGTATCTCCATAACTTAATAGTCCTTTTATTTCATAAGCATCTATACTTAACCGTTGACGCAAATCATCGGGGAGTTTAATACTACTTTTCTGCATAAGTAATGTAGAAGGATCGGTGAAGGTCATCCCGTATTCAAACGGTATTTCATCTTGAGTGTTTTTATCGACGGCATCGACTGAGGCTTTGCCGGATATACCAATACTAATGTTATTTTTGGTAAAACTGTTATGTACTAAAGCCCCATAGCTGGAAAATTTATATCGTCCTGTTGTAAGTCCGTTATTGCCGATAGACTGATGCAGCAATGCCAGGGCCTGGATAAACGATGATTTTCCGGTGCCGTTTTCTCCGATTAGTATATTGATTTTTCCTAACGCAATATCGTTTTCTTTCTCCCCGAACGATTTAAAGTTGGATAACCTGACATCCGTTATCATCGCACTCCTCCAGGGTAATGATTACATAATCATTATTTTCGTAATATACAAATTACATAGCTACAATAGCTGTTGTGTAGATAAACTATAATGGAATCAATTATCCTTTGTCCAACAATATTGACAGCAAAGAACGGTGTATTCATAAAGAGGCTTTAATAACTTCAAATAGCTTGCCGGTTATTTTCTTCCGTGTACTACAGCAAGTAGCTGATCATCAAGTAGGCCAGCCCCAGGAATAGGAAGAATCCGGCTATATCGGTGAAGGTGGTAACAAGAACTGCGGAAGCTACCGCGGGGTCTATTTTAAAGCGCGCCAGCAGAAGGGGCACTCCGGCGCCGGTTAGCCCCGCAATTATCATATTGCCCAGCATGGCCAGTCCCAGCACCACACCCAGCATATAGTTGCCTTTCCATATAAAAGCCACCAGGCCTACCAGTAAAGCCAGCAGCAATCCATGCATGACTCCCAGCAAGACCTCCCGGGCGATCAGACGGATCTCATTCCTCTTTCCTGTAATCTCTCTCAGTACCATACTGCGTACTACCAGTGTCAGGGTTTGAGTTCCGCCGATACCTCCCTGTCCGGATACGACGGGCAGGAACACAGCCAGAACCGCCGCGCGGGCGATAGTTGATTCAAACATGCTTATCACCAGGGCAGCCAGAAAGGTGGTTGCCAGGTTGATTGTCAGCCAGGGCAGCCTGTTACGCAGCGAATCACGCAGGGGACCGTAAACACGCTCTCCGGTAATTCCGGCCAGTTTGTACATATCCTCTGTGGCCTCTTCTTCCAGAATGTCGGCTACATCATCCCAGGTAATGATTCCAACAAGACGATATTCACCATCAACCACAGGCAAGGCCAGCAGATTGTTATCCCTCAATATTGTGGCAGCCAACTCCTGATCCGTCCCGGTATCTACAGCCCTGGGGTCCGATCTCATGATCTCCAAAACCCTTTTTCCCTGGTCTGCCAGTACCAGGTCCTTGAGTGATACAATTCCAAGCAGATGGCGTTCTTCATCCATAACGTACGAGTCATAAACCGTCTCCCGGTTAAGAGACAGGTCCCTGATCCGCTGAAGCGCCTGTGAGGAAGTCATGTCGCTGCGCAGGTCAACGAAGTAGGGCGTCATAGCCCTTCCTGCTGTACCTTCCTTATATCCCAGCAATTCCATGGTCAACAGCCGTTGTTCCGGTGATAGTACACGGAGCAAACGTTTGGCAACCATCGCCGGGACCTCATCAAGCAGGTCTGCACGATCGTCAGGGGCCATCGCTTCCAGCAGCAGTTTTACAGCCTGGTCTCCGAAAGATTCAAGCAGGCGCTGCTGCTGGTTTGGGTCCAGGAATTCGAAAACACGCACTGCGAAATCCTTCGGCAGCAGGCGAAAGGCTATTACTGACTTTTCCAGGGCTACGTTTTCTAAAAAGCTCGCTATATCAACCGGTTCAGTCTCTACTAATCTCTCCCTTAGACTCCGGTATTGCCCCTTGTCCAGCAAATCCTCAAATATTTCAATGCTAAACTCAGTATCATTCATACCAACTTTGAATTTCCCTCTGCGATAATTCCCAGGTGAACCGGCTGTGAAATTCAGCATCTCTTCGAATTCAGGACAGAGAAATGACTGATAAGAAAATTATTTTCTTACAATATCCGGGCAACGATAAAAACAACAGGATTCATTGTCAGACTTGCATATTCTGATGAAAACAAAGCAAGGCAGGATTATAGAGCTATCAACATTAAAAAGGAATACTACTTATAGTATATACAGGCAACCTGGATTCATGCCTGAACATAACGCCAGTCATGAATATTATAGTTAAACACCTGATTTATGGCAAACCACCAGCCGGACCAGCCTGTCCCGGTAAAATCGGCTTTTTTCGATCTATATACAGGATATCACTTTTTGACTTGGTATCTGAAACTCTTTTAGAATGAAGGTCAGGAAAGGCTTGAATTCGATCTGAACATTGGAGGAAGATATGCGCATTAATCCGGATATCAAAGGAATCCCTGGAAAATGGACCAATATCATACCTGGTTTAAATTTCACAGTTCCGCCGCCTGTATCGATCTCCGGTTTTAACCTGACTCATCATGACCTTGACCAGTATTCTTCCAGTCCCATTATTGAACAGGAACTTGACCGGGAAAACCGTGAAATTCCTATTCCGGAAAAAGTCGTGGATCTATACTCAGTCTGGAGGCCGACCCCCATGTATCGCGCCGAGAGTTTCGAGCGTGTTCTAAACACTCCGGCACAGATATTTTATAAATTTGAAGGGACCAGTCCTTCCGGCGGGCATGAAATGAATACCGCTATTCCACAGGCATTCTACGCATCCGGACAAAAAGGAATCAACTGTATCGTCAGCGCCACCGGCAACGGTGAATGGGGATCGGCCCTGGCTAATGCCTGTAGCTATTTCGGGCTGAAATGTAAAATATTTATGGTACGTTCCAGTTACGAAAAAAAGGTCTACGGACGTTATATCATGGAAATAATGGGAGCTGAGGTAATTCCCAGCCCGAGCGACCGGACCAGGACGGGTAAAAAGGCCATTGAATCAGACCCGGACTCACCCGGAAGCATCGGCATGGCTTTAAGCGAAGCCTTTGAAACAGCGGCCATGACGGACGATACCAAGTTTGCCTGGGGTTCGGTTATGAACCATGTACTGATTCATCAGACCGTTATCGGGCTAGAAGCCCGGTCCCAGCTTCGTAAAGAGGGCATCAACCCGGATATTATTATCAGTGCCGTGGGCGGAGGAAGCAGTTTCGGGGGACTGGTCTTTCCTTATTATTCCGCCCGCGATACAAAAACCCGCATGATAGCAGTAGAGTCCGCTGCCGCTCCCAGCCTCTCCAGAGGACGGTATGCCTATGATTACGCCGATGCTGAGGGGTTTGGGCCTTTGTTGAAGATGTATACACTGGGACACGGCTTCGTCCCTCCGGGCATACAGGCCGGCGATATGCGCTATCACGGAATGTCGCCTTTAATAAGCTCCTTATACCGTGAAAAAAGGATTGAAGTACAGATTTACGACCAGAGAGAGGCTTTCGATGCAGCTCTGGCTTTTACCCGTTCTGAAGGTCTGATTCCATCGCCTCAATCGGCCTACACTCTGAAAGCGGTTGTAAATGAAGCCCTCAAATGTAAAGAGAAAAAGGAAAAGAAAAATATTTTGTTCGTCCTGGATGCCAACAGCAACCTTGATCTTGAATCTTTCAAGAGTTTCGTGGACGGGGCTATGGATAACCAGCCCTTCCCGGAGAAGGAAGTTCGAGAGGCACTCGATAAGCTTCCTTCTTTACCCAGTCAGTAGCGTTGGGGCGATGTAGTGCGAATATAAAACGAATTTCGTTAAAACCGGCCTAAAACTGAAAAGCCGCGATCGGCGAATATCTGTTATTGCGGGCTGATTTTCCTCTTTTTCATAACCATGATAAAAGTCCCCAGTCCGGCCAGCCCTATTCCCAACAACAATCCCGCTCCCATATCGGGCAAAACCACAACATCCTGGGGTTTTGTGACAACGCAGGTCGCAGTCGAGCTGACGGTATCCTCGCACTTGCTATGCTTGACTCTGGCAGTAACCCTGGCGGTATTTTCGACTGTGATAATTGAATTATCAGTCACGGTATAGGTACCCATGGCTTTACATGACTGACCCGGGTTGAGGGTCCCCTTGAATCCTGACTCCCAGGTAATAGAATCCAGCTTGTTATCCTCCAGAGCGATATTATCCAGTTCGTTTCCACCCGTGTTGGTAACGGTGAACTGATAGTCAATAGTATTATCCACTACTCTCCAGATACCGGCTTTTTCAAGCCTTATGGGGGGCAAATATACAATACAGGTTTCCTTTTGGGTTTTAATATCTTTGTACTTATCGTTTTTTAAATACTGAGCATCCAGAGTGGCGATATTTTCAATTTTGTCATGATCATCCGGCTGGACTATGTATTCCGCAAACCGTTGTTCACTCTTTTTCGGGTCCAGTGAAAATTTTTCGGATGGATCTATAATCATCCCCAGCGGATCGTCTTCCAGTACTATATTATATAAGGTACTTATGCCTTTGTTAGTCACTGTATATGTATATCGTATTACCCAGGATGTTTCAGAGATATCCAGTTCACCGGTCTTCTCCAGGCTGACTTCATATGGACGGTCTTTCTCATCATCAGCAAATATTGACTGGGCGCCAAGGGTAGATACAGCACAAAATAGCAAACTGAGTATCAAAGCGGTGATTATTTTTTTCATCTGTTCCTCCTGAATGGCAGACTTGGTGAAATCTGGTGTGTAAATGGTTAACTATCTTCTCTATGACACCGGCTTAAGAATAATGGGTTTCTGTATTACAGTATTTCCATATTACGATATCCGGGTAAATAAAATGTAAACAGAGCGGGTTTTATTGAGCCAACGGGGATAAAAAAGGGTAAAATCAGAGTAAATAAAACCTAACAGTTTTCCTTTCAGAAATCTGATTTTCAGGCGGTTTGACCGCTTTTGTAAATATATATACTTTACTATGGAGAATTATTATGACTGGTTTTGTTGTATCTCTGGTGGTTCCATTACCAACCGTTATACAGGGTGCCATAGGGGGACTGATAGCGCTGCTTGTTGTTTCACATCTTTTGGATTATGAAGGATCAGCTTTAAAATCCATTGGCCGTCATATTATATGCTTTGCGTTCCGCTGCTTATCTGGTTTACGTTTAACATGATTATCGGAATAGCACACATCATAACCGCCTTGTAACCTCTCTTTTTTGATATATTTTTAACCAATTGTAACATAAATTTTACAATTACTTGCCCTTTGTTAATGTTCTATTTACCCCACCATATTATGATTAGCATGCCTCTAAATTTTGGATCATGGAGAAAGAGGACATGGTAAATAAGAACTTTGTTTTAAAACACCGGCCTGATACACTAATCTGTAATTTCTGCGGCTCACACGAAGTGGTTAAATATGGCTTCACGGAGAAAGGTAAACAGAGGCATTTATGCCTGAACTGCAAACATACCTTTCTGGATAACGATGTAGCCCACAAGAAGCGCTATCCCACCAAAGTGATAGCCTCAGCTATAAAACAGTTCTATGAGGGAAAATCGTTACATGAAATCCAGCGCCAGCTTGATATAGAATATAACGCAGCCCCTCACTATTCCAGTATCTATGACTGGATTTTCCACTACACAAAGAAGGCCAAAGATACTCTGGATTCCATCAAACTCAGGACAGGTGATAACTGGGTAACCGGGGAAACAGTGGTTAAACTAAGATCAACCAGTATAAAAGACATCAGGATATTTGACTGTATTGACAAGGAAAGCGGCTTCCTTTTAGCGTCTCATCTGATCCTGAACCAAAATAGAAAAGAAATGTTAGCTTTTGTTAAAACCATCATAAAATATACACGGAGAAGGAATCCGCAATACATGGATGCCAACAGATTGGAGAGCTTGCTTCAGTCTTTCCAGCATGATTATACAAGCAATAAACTCCCCCGCATGAAGTATCCCCTGAATTCCGATACGGTTTTGAAGCGGCTGCGCGGCACACTTAAAGAAAGATCAAACATTATTCGCAGTCTGACAAACCTGGAAAGCATTAATCTGGTGATGAACGGATGGTGCATACATTACAACTTTTTCCGTCCCCATCCCGGGCTTAACGGACAGACTCCGGCAGATGCAGCAAAATTGAACGTAACCTCAAAAAGCTGGGCCGATATTATTAATGATAGCTACCAGGCCGTTCCGGTCACACAGAAGAGTATTAAACACCATCCTCACAGGCAGTCCGGATCAAAATCATACGCTGGTTTTTCATCTTCCTGAAAATTATTACATTTTTTTCAAACATAAATTACCGCTTATCGAAAGCACCATGAACGATGGAAACACAGGCATGCTGGATACCGGACTAACCTCAGGGCGGGTTTTTCAATCCACCTCTATTTTTACATTAAGACCATGGCTTCATTATAATGTCTATATTATCATGGTCGTAGACGGAAAAAAGGTCCGGTATTAACCTGTGGCGATAGTGAAATCGATTGTGAAAATCCGTCTAAACCTGAGTATCTATCGTTCATTATGATGAAAAAGTTTAACAGATTTGTATTTTTCAGCTTCTTATACGTCTTTTTCTTCGGCATTGCCGAATTTATCAGCTATCATGTCAGCTATATCGGCGGCATGGTCTTCTATTTCATACTCCTGCTGGGTTTGATTATTCATGGCACATTAACAAAAGAAGAAAAAAAACGCCGCCTCTTGCTCGCGCTCGGACTTGTACCTACGATCAAGATTATCAGTATGGTGATGCCCACACCGGAGATCTCACAGATATACTGGTACTTGCTCATTTCCGTTGCCACGCTGGCGGGTATTGTTGCTGTAATGCGAGTCCTTACCTATGATCTGAATGATATCGGACTGAACTGGAACGACACAGTATTGCAAATTCTTGTCGCACCTGCCGGTTTCTTTTTGGGAGCCATAGGTTTTCTCATTTTAAAACCTGAAGCGATGGTTTACGGATTAAACCTGCAGATGACCCTCTTTCCGGCTCTGGTCTTGCTGGTATCTACCGGATTCATAGAAGAAATGGCTTTTCGGGGTGTAATCCAGCGGGCTGCCCGTGTGCTCGGTAATTGGGACTGGGTATATGTTTCCGTTATTTATGCGATATTGCAAATCGGTCGTGGTTCATTGCTGTTTTGCCTGCTGGTTTTCATGGCATCTCTGTTCTTCGGCTGGACGGTGAAACAATCAAACAGCATTATCGGAGTAAGTCTGGGCCACGGATTATTTAATATCGGGCTGTTTCTTATTTATCCCTTCTTGATGTAGTTGGAGCGAAGACATCCTGTTCAGGCTTGATCACGCAATAAACCGTTACAGGACGATCAATTCTTTTAAAATAGGGCATGGCATATATTTACGCGATTGTTACCGGTTTTTACTGGTTTTTTATTGTATAGGCTGGATCGGAAATAATATAATTAGTTAATATGAAGAAGAGTAAACGTCCACAATACATGGTCCTGGCTGGAATCGGACTGCTGACTATTGTTATTTTGATCCTCGTGAGTTCACCATCATCGTTGTTTTCACCGCTAACTGTTATCAGCGACGATCTTGACAAATCTTCAGCTAATGAAATCGCAGTAATCACCAAAACCGATTTCAGCGACCCGGAGCGAATTAAAGAGCTTCCCTATGATATCGGCATGTGGCACGGCAAAGATTATAATACCGCGGAGGTCACTGAAGCATTAGGAGCAAATGTGGTCCTCATTAGGGGTTATGATCCGGAGACCTTCACACAGCCGCTGTTTCTAAATATCGTTCAGTCTAAAACTGACTCCAGCTTTCATCGTCCGACTATCTGTTTCAAGTCCCAGGGATACATAACAGAGGAGCTGGCCAGGGAGACATTTGAATTGACCAGCCAGGAATGGGCCAGGGGGACCGTCAGCACATCCATCCCGATTAACAGGCTTTTGGTTACGAAAAATTCAAAGGAAGGAAACATTATTGAACGCAGACTTGTCCTCTATTTCTATGTAAAAGGCAATCAATTCAACAGTGACATGATTACCTTGATAGAAGTACAGGGACTCGTGCCTGTACATGGTTCCTACGAAGGAACGTTGACGACAGAAAAGGATTTCCTTTCTAAGGCTATACCGCTGATGTTTGAACCTGTCGATAATGAAGGCCAATGGCAGCCGCTTATCGGGACACTGGTCCAGAAAGGTGCTGGCGGATACTTGATTATCGCCGTAATAATCCTGGTTCCGCTCTTTATTGCAATTTATCCCGTTATCCGGCGCAGAGGACATTCCGCTTGAGCAATATGAATTCTAAAACACGGTCCATAGCTTTAATCGTAATCATTGCTGTTATTATCGGGTTGGTTTACTGGCCTGCCCTGCGCTGGATGGTTAACTCATGGCTTTCCAGCGACTATTACAGTCATGGCTTTCTGGTGCCGATTGTGTCTGTTTTTTTCATCTGGATGAAAAGGCGGCAATTTAACACACGTGAACCTTCCCCCGTAACAGGAACCATCCTGTTGATGGCAGGAGCAGTCGTTTGTATTCTGGGTTATATCTGGGAAATCCGTTTTATGGGAGCATTGTCTTTAGTTGGTGTTCTGGCAGGGCTTGTATTTTTTATCTGGGGAAACAGGCTTGCC
>JAFGOB010000072.1 GCA_016926695.1 Dehalococcoidales bacterium
ACATAATCCAAACAAACCGCCTATCTTGAATCTAGATGGTCACACAACTAAAGCTATATCCGGTTAATAACAATAGGCCGAAACATTCAGAAGATCTTTGACCCTCGGATTCTGTTTTGAACTGGTCTTCAAAGCTCGAAATCCGGTTGTCCAGATTTTTCACCATCTCCGGTAAGTTTTCGAGCTTCGATACTTTATCCGCGATGCTCGAAAGGACCTCCTGGTTTCGAGTATCACTTTGTGTCTCTTTTGATTTAGTGCTCATATCATCCTCCATAATGATTTTCGAGCTTCTGGCAATCTGCCTGGACTGAATCCAGGTTCGAGCTTCAGCGTCGTGCAAATGAAGCTCGAGTTCTTCCCGGAGTGTTTTTTTCGGGTTCTTCGGATAAATTCGAGCTTCACAAATTGGGCAAATCGCATATTTCGACATGGTTTTTCCTACAATGTCACAGTATTATCCGGAAGCTCGAATAGTCAAAACTTAGCCTCAATAAATAAAAGGTGAGGTAGTTAACAGTTTGAATAATTAAGATAATCGATGATAACGCGATACTTTACGACGAACTTGAACAAGAAAGAGTAAGTTAATATAATGAATTTTGTTTGTTGTGCAATTCTAGATAGAACTATTTAAAAATCGTAACTAGCTTTATAGTTCGTCTGGATGCTTATTCAAAAGGGACAAGAGGAAATGGAGAGGCAACGGTAAGCTATGGCAACTACCTCATATATGCAATAAAGATACCGCCGAAAGTAGACCCTTAGATGATACTCGATTATTCATTTTTGATACTTGAGCAAGGAGAGGCGAATCAATGAGCGAAAACAAGTCTTTTGGTTACCACCAGGAGACAGTAAGGGGAGTCAAGGAATTGATCGCTAAGTTGGAGTCGATTGGTGACACCTTTGCCTTCAGGTCACAAAAGTGGGATTACGACCTACAGACCAGCCTAGAGAGATACTGCTGGAAGTTAAATCTTAGCCTCGATGCCTGCGCTACGGACATTGAAGAAAACATGATACGGCAATTCAGACGAGTGTACGTTGGAGATGATGATGACCTTGTACAGAATGATACTCTGTATTGTCTATCGCTCATGCGTCATTATGGGGCTCCCGCTCGTATTCTCGATGTAACGTATTCATTTTATGTCGCAGTATATTTTGCCCTTGAATGTGCTTTTGACAGTATACCTCCTTGGACCGTGGGTGAGAGCACAACCAACTCTGAAAGGCAAGTAAAGTGCGCGGTATGGTGCATTAATAAAGTCTGGTTAAGCCAGACTTTTGCAGACAGGTATCCGAGTTTAAGCTCCATTGAGAAGCAAAGAGCGGCCGGTGATCGTGACGAAAGCTCCTTTTTAAACCTGTACATGAACAATGAGCAACTCAATATGGCTCTAATAGACAGACCAAACCGTCTTCATACTAGGCTAAATCTTCAACAAGGTGCATTCATTATTCCTGGTAATATCAAGAAGTCTCTGATGGATAACATGATGCCGATTGATCAACTAAACCTTAAAAAGTTTATCTGCATCATTAGAATCGATGAACTCAAAGACCAATTTGAACATTTTAGGAGAATGAACTTAACCAGAGCTGGCTTGTTCCCTGGTTTAGACGGATTCGCTCAAGGAATGAAATATCACTTAGACTACTTCAGGCGTTATAAGCAATGGAGGGCAAACCACTTCTAAATTTTCTAGTTACCCAAACTTTGCTAGCATTAAAACAGAGTATGTTTTTCCATTAGTTTTTGATTATGAAGTGCAATAGAATTAAGCAAAATATAGTATTCGAAATATTCAGGTTAAGAATCACTGTCGTTTTATTATTGTCATTTTTAGTCTTTTTTTTCAGGGTGTGTAAATTCACCCTCGAATTATAGTGAATCGACGAAAGATATTAAAACACCCACGCCAAACATGTCGATGTCCTCTATATCCAAGAATACCATAATGACTGTTGCACAAGTTGTTGCTGAAGCCAATCCTTCTGTTGTTCAAATTGTTACTGGGTGTTCCGGAGTACTTTGAGCCACGGTGGGTGGCTCTAAACGACCGAAATACCCAGCATTTTATTAGGTTCTGTTTAAAGATTATGATTTTACCCGGCTAAGGCAAGTCCGAGCGAAATTCTCGCATATCCACATAATTATCGATTATTTCTTTTATAGTATGGAACTTTGATGCATACTCAATAATATGGTCACGTGTATCCTGTGACCAACCCTCCTCCTGTGTTTCTAAAATAGCGGCCATGAGAAGGATATTAAGGGCAACTGAATAGTTTGCACGCATCCCTCGGTCGATAAGAGCTCTATACGTTTCTCTTATATATTTATCAATTTCATCGTTAATCACTACCGTTCTTTTTACTGCCATATTTCACTCCAATATTTGTCATACTATCGTACTATCATACTATCATACCTATTATTCTATTTCAAGACAGTATGATTTGCTGGACATGAGACATCAATCAGATAGTTAGCCATACTTGTAGCGCTGCCCTGAAAGTTCTACATTTTAAACTACTTGGGCTGCCGGATTGAATATATATTGAAGCGATCTATGGAGCCGATTTTAAACACAGTTCTATATAAGCTAACATTTCCACGGAAAAGTCATAGAAAAGACTTCAACTGAAGCGAAACGTTCTTTGAAAAGAGGATTAGTTCTAGGTATAGTCCCATTTGGTGGAGCCGGTGGGATTCGAACCCGCTACCTCTTGAATGCAAATCAAGCGTTCTCCCAAGTGAACTACGGCCCCTATTTTTTCTGCCGTAGTTAACCGTGAACTACGGCCCCTATTTTTTCTGCCGTAGTTAACCGTGAACTACGGCCCCTTCCTCTGCGGTACCTCTTTAATCTACCAAAATCAGGCTGGATTATCAAGTTAATACATTGTACAATAAGTCGTACTACCCGCCGGTTGACAGGTGAATATGCGCAATATAACCAGGGACCTTATCATTATTCTTGTCCTTGCCATCATTATTTTACTGGTTGCACGCTTCGTACTGGGCAGCTATATTATTGCCGGCGAAAGCATGCATCCCGGCTTGCAGAAAAACCAGCACCTCCTGGTCTACCGGCCGGCTTACGCCTTTTCCCATCCCGATCGCGGCGATATCGTCTATTACCGTTCACCGGAAGGCACTCCCTTCCAGCTTAAACGGGTCATAGGCGTCCCCGGCGATCTGGCGGAAGTCCGCAGCGGCGATGTTTATATCAATAAAACCCGTCTGGTTGAACCCTATATCTTCGAGCAGCCGGAATATACGCTCGAACCGTTTGTGGTACCCCCGGGAAATTACTTTGTCCTGGGAGACAACCGCAATAACAGCAGCGATTCATCTTCCGGCTGGACCGTACCCGAAGATAATATCCAGGGCAAGGCCTGGATCGTTGTCTGGCCTTTTGCCAATTGGGGCGATGCAGGCAACTACTCCCTGGACTCACAGCTTGAGCCCTATGTATCCCACTGATTATACATGGTAAAAAGAATTACTGTGTGCAACGGCGCCTGCGATCCAGGTTATTTCCCTCCTTTCTTAATACCCCGGCAGGCTCTCATTCTGATGGCGCGGATACATTAAGCGATGGTGTAGCCGGCAGTCTTGAAGTATAATTGAATCTAGTGAATGCACGAAGGGAGCGGATATGAAAGGTTTTGCACGCGAGATGCTCATCACCCTGGGACTGGCGCTGGTTATTTATCTGCTTCTCCAACTGGTTATCCAGAGCAGTATCGTAAACAATATCAGCATGCAGCCGACACTGATAGAAGGACAGCGTCTCATCATCGGCAAAGTAGCCTACACCTTCAGCGAGCCCCAGCGCGGCGATATCGTTGTTGTCCGCCCTCCCGTTGAAACCAACACGGAATATGTTAAACGTCTGATAGGCCTTCCTGGTGATACCGTGGAGATAGATGACGGCAAGCTTTATCTGAACGGCATACCCCTGGATGAACCTTATCTAAAGGAAGACATCAAGTCCGGTTTTTCCCCCTATGTCGTCCCTGAAGGCCGCTATTTTCTGATGGGGGACAACCGTAACCACAGCAACGATTCCCGCAGAGGCTGGACTGTCACCAGGCAGGACATTGTGGGCAAGGCCTGGCTGCGGATCTGGCCGCTGAATAAATGGGGTTCAGTGGGCAATTATCCCCTGGAGCCACAATTGTCTGCCGCCGGCGCGGATACCACGGCTGCCTCCAAGTAGATAGAAGCTTCCTTCTGGGTTATAATTATAATGATATATGGACAGGAGGAAGCTATTTACCTTGAAAGGTTTTATCAAAGAACTATTCATCACTCTGGGCCTGGCCCTGGCAGTCTTTCTGCTGCTCCAGACCACCATTCAAAGCAGTATCGTAGACGGCAGAAGCATGGAACCGGGACTTGAAGATAGTCAGCGCCTGATCGTTGTTAAAGCCGTCTATAACTTCAAATCGCCCGAAAGGGGTGATATTATCATTATTCATCCCCCGGTATCTCCCCAGAACCAGTGGGTCAAACGGGTCATCGGCCTGCCCGGCGATACCGTGGAGGTGAAAAACGGTACTGTTTATGTCAATGATACCCCCCTGGACGAGCCTTATATCAAGGAATCTCCCGAGTATATCCTGGCCCCATACCAGGTACCGGAAGACAACTACTTCGTCCTGGGCGACAACCGCAACGCCAGCTCGGACTCTCACCGCAAATGGACCGTGAGCAGGAAGGATATCGTCGGTGAAGTCTGGCTGCGGATCTGGCCTCTCAGCGAATGGGGAATCGTTCATGGATATCCGCTGGATGAGGAACTTCAGGCCGATAATTAATATCAGAACGTATAGAGGAGCGGATAAATGACAACAGCGGTTGAAGAGCTTTTTGAAAAATCAGGAGCAGTCCTGAAAGGACACTTCCTGCTTTCATCCGGTCTGCATTCGCCGGTCTACTGGGAAAAATTCCAGGTGCTTCAATATCCCCGGTATACACAGGAGCTTTGCCGTATGATCGCGGAGCACTACCGCGACTCGAATATCCAGGTGGTGGCAGGGCCGACCACCGGTGGCATTATCCTCTCATTCGAGACAGCCAGGCAGCTCGGCCTGAGGGGAATCTTCGCGGAAAAGAAAGAAGGCAGCTCAGAGCGGGCTTTCCGCAGGGGCTTTGCCATCAGTCCGGGTGAAAGGGTATTGCTGGTAGACGATATCCTGACCACGGGAGGGTCAGTACGGGAAACTATTGACGCTATAAATAAATTGCAGGGACATCTGGTGGGAGTGGCAGTTATGGTGGACCGCTCCACCGCACCGCTGGATTTCGGCGTACCCCTGTTCAGTTGCCTGCGTACCGCTGCTGTCACCTATAAACCGGACCGGTGCCCTCTCTGCGCGGCCGGTCTTCCCCTTATCAAACGCGGCAGCAGCTAGCAGAAGCATCAGGCCGCTGTCATAATGCGGTTTTTACCGGACCTCTTGGCCGCGTACATGGCCTTGTCCGCTTTTCCCAGCACCTCTTCGACTGTTGCTCCGTGAACCGGATAACCGGCAATCCCGATGCTGACGCTGCAGCGTATGTCCTCCCCCCTGATCCCCATTTTACAGGCATTAGCTTCGGACAACAGCCTCCGGGCCAGCGACATGGCCTGCTCCTGATCGCATTCGGGGGCCACTATCACGAACTCGTCCCCGCCGGTACGGGCCGCGATATCGCTCTTTCGGGATACCCGCTTGATGATTTCTCCGAATCCCCTGAGCAGGTGGTCGCCGTAGTTATGCCCGTAACGGTCGTTTACCACCTTCAGATTATCTATGTCCATGCTTACCACAGAGAAAGTGCTCTTCTCCCGTTCTGTACGGGACAGCTCCCGCTCCATCTCCTCCAGCAAATAACGCCGGTTGTAGAGCCCGGTTAGTCCGTCGGTAAAGGCCATTTCCACTGTTTTTTCATAAAGCAAGGCGTTATCGATAGCTATTCCGATCTGGCTGGCAATTAACTCAAACAACTGGGTCTCCTGCTCCGGGGCCTGCTGCTGCTTGCGGCTGCCGACGCAAATCACGCCCTTGATGCGGTCCCTGGCAAAAACTGGTACCGAGCAAAGCGACCATAAATTGTCCCTTTCCAGCACCACCGGATCGAACCTTGGATCATAATAGGTGGGGTCCAGCACCAGCGAAAGCCCGGTTAATGCCACCCGCCCTATGAATCCTTTACCCAGCCTGATCCTGGACATTCTCTTGACAAACTCATCGGAGAAATTGCGCTGAGAAATCAGGTCCAGGCTGTCCGAATCCGTCTCCAGGAAGAAAAAAGCCACCGGACGGTCCTGCATCATCTGGGAGAGGCTGTCCAGCGAATTCTCGATTATGTCCTTCAAATTTAGCGTCTGACCGACCGTGGTGCCTATCTTCAGCAGCAGTTCCGTCTGATTGGAATGGTAACGTGAAAACTCTTCCGCCACCTTCCACTCTGTAATATCCATCCAGTTGCCCATGATCTGTTCCCTACCCTGGTAGAACACCCTGGTCAGCCTTTCCGAAACCCAGGCTGTTTCAAGGTCTTTCCTGAAAATGCGAAATTCCAGGGGATCACGGGATTCATCCCCGATAACCTGTAAAACTTGCTTTACAGCCTCCTCCCTGTGCCCGGGATTTATCAGGTCCACACGATTGATCTCCATCAGCTCAGCCAGTGAATAGCCCGAAATTTCCTCCATGACCTGGTTGGCAAAGGTAAAACGTCCGTCCTTCAGAATAAACACGGCAGTGGCGGAGGTATCCATCATACCCCGGGACAGTTCCAGGCTCTCTTTAAGAGCGCGCTCGGTCCTTTTACTTTCTCTTATGTCCCGGATGACTGTTAAATATCCCTGGAAGCGCCCGTCCTCAGCGGTGATAACGGTAACCAAAAGATCAGCTTCCAGGGTTTCCCCTCGTTTATTCAAGACCCTGGTCTCAAGGTGAGGATATACCCCTTTGGCAGGTATGCGGTCCGCTTTGATCTTCTGCCACTCTTCCAGGGGGAAAATCTCTCCTACCGGTCTCAGATAAAGATCATCCGGACCCATTTCCAGGAGCATTTCGGTATACTTATTCCAGGCAAGTATCTTTTCAGCGGTGTCGGTAGTGATGATGGCCAGAGCGGAGTTTGTAAGGACTTCCTGATAGGTGTTCTCGCTCAGAAACATTGCACCCGTCCGGATGTAATCGATACTGCCGTTTACCCCGGAAAAAATAGTTTCCATATCAGTCCCTGTCAATATTTTACCGGTATTGATTGCCGGGAGAACGTCCTTTCCGGGCAACCCGCCGCCCGCATTCAGTTACTCAGTATGAAAATAAAATATACCTGATAGTTATCTTAAAAGCGGAACCAGCCAGGGGACAAGCACCCCTGCGATCATTCGATATGGGGGTTTACACCAGTATGCGGTACAAGTTTTTACGGATTTTTATTGCCATGCCGCTGTTTGCGAGTATCATAGTATAACAGCGACGATTAAAACCCATCAATATATATTTTCAGTTTACCCTCTCTGACCCTCAGCATCAAGGGAGAAGGGATGGAAACTGTACATATAACCATTTAACCTCATATAACTTCTCACATCAAGCGAGAAGAATTTTCGGTAATAGCACCAGCCAGCCTCTTCCTTTTCCAAAGGAAGACGGGAGATGGATTTTTCCTCTCTCCGTTTCATCGCCTCTCCGTGGGAAAGGGTCTGTACAGGGTTCAGGATTAAAGTGAGGGGCTTTAAGATTCCATACAGCCGGGTATCAGGTGCGGCCGAACTCTTTTTCAATCCTGGGGACGGTCATATGTATCATGGTAGGCCGTCCGTGCGGACAGCAGTGGGGCATCTTTACCTGCTCCAACTGCTTTATCAGTTCTCTCATTTCAGCTTCGCTGAGGACCTGCCCCGCCCTGATAGCGCTGTGGCAGGCCAGCGTAATCGCCATCTGTTCCTTCCAGTCGTCCTTCCTGGTCTCCAGCGCCTCCCTCAGGGCCGTCGCCCAGTCCCTGTCCCCCAGCACAGCCGGTACGGCCCGGACCAAAAAGGTACGCTCTCCGAAAGGCTCAAGAATGAAACCGAATCCCGCCAGTTCATCCAGGTGCGAGACCAGAGTGGCTGACAATCCAGGTTCAATCTCAAAAGTGACGGGCTGGAGCAATCCCTGCATCTCTATCTGCCGGCTCTCCCTCTGCTCATTGATCTTTTCCAGCATGATCCGCTCATGGGCTGCATGCTGGTCTATCAGAAAAAGCCCGTCGGGACCTTCGGCTACTATATAGCTGCGGGCAAGCTGCCCCAGGACGCGTAAAAGAGGCAGTGAAATCAGGGGAGTGAATGAAGCCTGTCCGGGTGCATTCCGGTTGGCTGGCTCCGGTGGTTTGATCCTGAAGGCGGCCTCCGAAGCCGCGGACTCTGTAACCGGTGACCCGGGTCCCGGCGCTGATACCGGTGTCTGCGGTATTCCGAAACCCGACCTGTTATCCTCAATTTGAGGAACAGGGGTCGAGCGTACCAGTACACGGCGGACCGCTCTCTGGACAGCGGCAAAAACAGTCCGCTCATCCTGGAATTTTATTTCAGTCTTGGACGGATGAACATTGACATCGATCACGCGGGAAGGCAATGACAGGTTAATTACCGCAACAGGATGCCTGCCCTGCATCAGCATGCCGTGATAGGCCTCTTCCACTGCGTAAGCTATGGTCCGGTTGTTGACCCAGCGGCGGTTGACAAACAGGCTGATATGGTCACGCGTCGACCGTGATATACGGGGCGAACCAGCCATACCACTCACCTCTACCGGGCTGGCGCCATCCTCCCATTTTTCATCCGCTGTACACAGGTCCAGCATGTTTCCGGCTGCCTCCAGCCCGTATACCGCCTCTATGCTTTCCATCAGCCTGCCATTCCCGGGTGTCCGCAGGGCGGTCCTGCCGTCGACGGTAAAGGTGAACTTGACCTCCGGATAGGCCAGTGCGTAATGACTGACTATATCCGCTATACGCCCGGACTCGACATTTACAGACTTCAGGAATTTCAGCCGGGCCGGTATTTTGCGGAAAAGATTGCTTACGGTGATGGTGGTACCGGATGAGCGGGCCTGTTTCTCGTGCCGGACTACCCTGCCGTCTTCCAGCGACATGAAGGTACCGGAAGTCTCGCCCCTGGCACAGGTCTGCATTTGTACCTCGGCCACGGCCGCGATGCTGGGCAAGGCTTCCCCCCGGAAACCCAGTGTCGACAGCACCTGAAGATCATCCAGACCGGAGATTTTGCTGGTGGCATGACGTTCGAAGGCTGTTTCGGTCTGATCATCCGCTATCCCCTGGCCGTTATCAACCACACGGATAAGACCTGTACCGCCGTTCCTGATCTCAACCGAAATCTGGCTGGAGCCGGCGTCCAGAGAATTCTCGACAAGTTCCTTGACTACCGAGGCGGGCCGTTCGATCACCTCACCCGCGGCTATCTGAGAAATTACCCTGGAATCGAGTACCTTTATCGTCATTGCATCCCATTTTTACACGTTTTCGTGTAACCTGTCAAGTACTCCAGCAGTTCGGAAGGCTTTTCAATCAACACACCTGCTCCGCCATCCCTGAGTTCATCCGACGTGCGGAATCCCCAGAGTACCCCTACCGGGAACATCCCGGCATTGACGGCGGTCTGCATATCTGTACCGGAATCACCGCAACATATAAACTCAGCGGTAGGTATACCCATGGAACCGGCGATATTCAAGGCCTGGGTGCAGTCCGGTTTTGTGGGCACTCCCGGCAGGGCGCCGCGGACACTTTCGAAATACCATTCGTTTAGCAGTTTTGAGACCATCTCCCGGGTAAAATCATGCGGTTTATTGGAGAGGACAGCCATTTTTATCTCCAGCCGGGTCAGACCGTCCAGCAGTTCACTGATTCCGGGGTAAAGGCAGGTATGATCACTCCAGTGCAGGGAATAGTCGCGGTTGACGAAATCAACCATTCGCCGGAAATCGGCCTTATCCCTCTTTTCAGGCGGAAGGGCCCGCCTGACCATCTCCTCCCGTCCATCGCCTACAAAATATCTGAAAGACTCGACCGGTTGCTGCGGCAATCCCAGCATGGCCAGTCCCCGGTTGACCGAAGCGGCCAGGTCTTCCAGTGTATCCAGCAGCGTGCCGTCAAGATCAAAAAGAACAGCCCTGTATTTCATCTCGCTCACAGGTACGGCAGTATTTTCAAAAGACTGTCAGTAAAATATCAATATTAGATGTAAAGACCGCCGGGTATGGGACGTCCTAGCTGAAACATTTCCAGTAGCCGCGGTGAAATTTCATCACTTCATCCAGCATCATTTCAGTGGCATTGAGCACACGGTCATGCTCATATTGAGCGGGTATCTGTCCCGGTTCTTCAACAGTGATGGGGAAGTTGGCAACCCCGCTTACCAGAGAAAGCCAGGCATAAGGTAAAACTTTCTCATTGTAGCCCGAGGCTATCAAGTCGATCACCCCGACCCCGCAGGACTCGGCCATTTCCCGTACCCGGTCTCCCATGACGCGGAAACCGGCAATGGTCAAACCCAGATTGGTCAGGCCGTCGTTAAAATGCGGGTCCGATCCCCCGTTGCGTATAATGACCTGCGGTTTGAATTCATTTGCCAGTGGAAGAATCACACGGTCGAAAGCCAGCAAATAAGAGGCATTGCCGGCATAAACCGGCAGCGGGATATTAACGGTCAACCCCTTGGCCGTATCCACCCCGATATCAGCCGCAAAGCCCGTACCGGGATAGATCGTCAGCGGGTCCTGGTGAATATCGACGAACAGAACCTTGTTGTTGCCGCGCAAATAATCCGCTGTTCCATTTCCGGCATGGGCATCGGTATCCAGTACCATCACCCGGTCAAGGTTATATTTTTCCAGCAGGTAGAGCGCGGAAAACGCTACATCGTTATAAATACAAAATCCTTCTCCGAAACGCCGTCTGGCGTGGTGCATTCCACCTCCCACGGATACCACCCTGTTGTATTCGCCGCTTTGTACCAGGTCGCAAGCCAATTTGGCCTGACCTATGATCAGCCGGGCAGCTTCTTCCAGCTTCCCCGGGGTACCTATGGGTTTATTGTCCGCCGATTGATACCGGCTGAGATTTTCATAATAAGAGACCCAGCCCGCATTCACAGCCTGGTAATAATCACGGCTGAACTGGATATAATCTTCATCGCATATTCTCAGAAGATCGTCCTGTCCGGCCGGTTCTGCCTCAATGACCTGATAGCTATCGCCCCGGGGCAACCTCCCGTTCAAAAGCTGCATGAAAGAGCCGTATCTCTCACCATGGAAGGGATGTCCTGAACCGAAATCGTATTCCTTCAGTTCATCGCGGTAAACAATCGCCACAGACATACTCAAAAACTCCTTTCTAAATATCGGAATGCGGTTACTGTTACAGAAGGAATCTTACAAATAAGCATACACCATATTCAAATATTGTTAAAGTTTACCATAATGGCAGGAAAAAAACGCAGCCCTGCGGCATGCCCCTTTATTTGCAGTGTATAAAATATAGATGTTAGAATTATCTGGAAATGGACTATATGGCATTTGCATTATCTCTGGCCAGACTTGCACAGGGGCAGGTCAGCCCGAACCCGGCAGTAGGGGCGGTGATCGTGAAAAATGGCGCTATCATCGGTCAGGGTTATACCCAGCCTCCCGGGTCTGACCATGCGGAAATTGTAGCACTGAAACAGGCCGGAAGTGAAGCCCGCGGCGCTGCCCTGTATGTTACTCTGGAGCCCTGCTGCCATCAGGGCCGGACTCCGCCCTGTACCGGTGCGATAATCTCCGCCGGTATTTCCGAGGTGTATTTCGCCTTGCTTGATCCTAACCCTCTTGTCTCAGGCAAAGGACAGGCCGAGCTTCAGCAGGCGGGCGTCAGGACCTTCGCAGGCAGCCATGCCGCAGAAGCGGCGGAAATTAACGAGGCTTTTATAAAATATACTACCACCGGCCTGCCGCTGGTCATAGTCAAATTCGCAGCCAGCCTGGACGGCAAGATCGCTACTCGTACCGGTGATTCCATGTGGATTTCCGGCGAAGCGGCGCGTAAACAGGTCCAGCATATGCGCTATATCTCCGATGCGGTCATGACCGGGGCCAATACCGTTATCAACGATGATCCCCGCCTGACTGTCAGGCTGGCGATCAAGGGGGGAATTACACGTAAACAGCCCTTGAGAATTATCGTGGACGGACTGGGTAGAACTCCGCCTAATGCACGCATCTTTTCAGAGCCGGGCAATGCGCTCCTGGTGCTGGGAAGACCTCTCAAACAGGAAACCAGGGACCTGCTGGCCGGGACCGGAACTGAAATATTGGAACTCCCCTCCGATAATGGCATAATGGACTTGGCTCAGCTTTTAACGCTGCTGGGGAAAAGGCAAATCACCAGCGTGCTGGTTGAAGCCGGCGGAATTTTACTGGGCTCGTTATTTGACAGCGGTCTGGTCGACAAAGTAGTCGCTTTTCTGGCGCCGATAATCATAGGAGGCGAGGAAGCCAGACCGTCAGTCGCCGGAAAGGGCAGCGCAAAGCTGGTTGATTGTACCAGGCTGAAGCGGCTGAAAGTGGAGCGCGTAGGGGAGGATGTTATGATCTCCGGTTATGTTAAGGACTGGATATGTTTACCGGAATAGTCGCGGAGGTTGGAAAAGTCGCTTCCATCCAGCCGGACAAACTCACTGTCAGCGCCGGCGAACTACTCAAGGGAATCCAGTTGGGTGGCAGCGTGGCGGTTAACGGAGCCTGCCTGACTGTAACCAGCTTTACACCGGACAGTTTCACCGTGGACCTGAGTCCGGAGACAGTTAAAAGAACCAGCCTGGAGAGCCTGAAGGCCGGCGATCCCGTCAATCTGGAACGACCAATGCTGCTGGGCGGAGAGCTGGGCGGGCACCTGGTGCAGGGCCATGTCGACGGCACGGGAAGGATTATTGCCATATTCCCGGAGGGCGTATCGACCGTTTTCCGCTTTGAAGCGCCCGATGAGATCATGCGTTACCTGGTAGAAAAAGGCTTCATCGCCATTGACGGCATCAGCCTGACTATTACGGCCAGGGAAGCCGGCTGGTTCCAGGTCTCGGTGGTGGAGTTCAGCAAAACACATACCAATCTCGGCAGCCGGAAAACCGGCGACCTGGTCAATCTTGAGATAGACATCATGGCCAAGTATGCCGAGCAGTTCATGAAATTACAGCATAGCGGTATTACGCTTGAATATTTAAAAGAAAACGGATTTTAGGTCACTTATAATCACAGGCACTTTGGAGGCAATAATGGCATTATCTACTATTCCCGAGGCAATTCAGGAGCTAAAGAAAGGAAAGTTCCTTATCATCGTTGATAACGAGGACAGGGAAAACGAAGGCGATCTGGCTATCGCTGCTGAAAAAGTAACTCCCGAAGCCATCAACTTCATGGCCAGGTACGGAAGAGGACTTATCTGCCTTCCGCTTACCGGTCAAAGGCTGGATGAACTGGGCATTCCCATGATGGTCAACAAAAACACCTCGCGTTTCACGACAGCCTTTACGGTCTCGGTCGAAGCCAGGCACAAGGTCAGTACAGGCATCTCGGCCGCCGATCGCGCCCAGACGGTGCAGACCGTGATAGATCCCGCTACCAAGCCCTCCGACCTGGTCTATCCGGGGCACATGTTTCCCCTGCGTGCCAGGGACGGCGGGGTTCTGGTCAGGGCGGGACATACCGAGGCTATCATCGACCTGGCCAAGCTGGCCGGCCTCTATCCGGCAGGGGTAATCTGCGAAATTCTGAATGAAGACGGTACAATGGCGCGCCTGCCACAGCTTACCGAAACAGGGGAAAAGTTCGGGATTAAGATCATCAGCGTCTCCGACCTTATCGCTTACCGTTCGCGCCATGAAAAACTGGTCCACCGGGTGGCTACGGCCAATCTACCCACCAAATACGGAGTGTTTACAGCCATCGCCTTCAAAAGCGATGTCGATCCGGCCGAACACATCGCCCTGATAATGGGTGATGTCAGCACCCCCAAGCCCGTGCTGACCAGGGTCCACAGCGAGTGCGCTACCGGGGATATTTTTGGCAGCCTGCGCTGCGACTGCGGCGAGCAACTGGCGCTGGCCATGAAATCCATCGCCAAAGAAGGCCGGGGTGTTCTCATCTACATGAGGCAGGAAGGCCGGGGCATCGGTTTCCATAACAAAATCAAGGCCTATGCTCTCCAGGATGAGGGACTGGATACCGTGGAAGCCAATGAAGAGCTGGGCTTCGCTCCCGACCTGCGCGACTATGGCGTCGGCGCCCAGATCATGACCGACCTGGGAATACACGAGATCCGTCTCATGACCAATAACCCCAAGAAGATAATCAGCCTGGAAGGGCACGGGCTCAAGGTAGTCCAAACACTGCCGATAGTCATTCCGCCCAATCCTCATAATCGCCGCTATCTGGAGACCAAGCAAAAGAAGATGGGACATATCCTTGATCTCCCCAGGTAAGCCAGTAAGGCAAAAAAGCGGTAAGCGGGCAGATCCGGGACGTAAATAAACATTCGATCAAAAAAATAAAGGGAGACCGCCATGAAAATAAATAAAACCTTTGAAGGCATGCTGCTGGGCGAGGGACTGAAATTCGGGATTGTGGTCGCTCGTTTTAACGATTTCATTACCAATAAAATGCTGGAGGGAGCCCAGGACGCCCTGCTGCGCCATGGCGTGAGTGAGGATGACATCGAGGTCGCACTGGTACCTGGATCTTTCGAAATTCCGCTGGCGGCCCAGAAAATGGCTGCCACAAAACGGTATGATGCGGTCATCTGTCTCGGAGCTGTCATCAGGGGCGGCACACCGCATTTCGAGTACATTGCCGCCGAAGTCACCAAAGGCATCGCTCAGGTCGGACTGAACAGCAGTATACCGGTCATTTTTGGAGTCATTACCGCCGACACCCTTGAGCAGGCCATCGAACGGGCCGGCACCAAACAGGGCAATGAAGGCGCAAAAGCCGCAACCACGGCCATTGAAATGGCCAACCTGGTCAATATGATAGAATAAGCCCTGCCGTCATTTTCTTCCAGCCCTTCTCCGGCGAGTGGAGAGGGGCTGTTCCGGGTTTTCTTTTTCGTGATCCAGGATCAAATAACCTTATAAACGGAATCCCCCCTCCTGACGCGGTCCGTTACCTTAACACCCACGGAATCACCCGGACCCGCTTCGTTTACCGATGTATTGTTGATCTGCATCGATTCCACCCTGACTTCCAGGTCCGTGGTATGTCCCTTTATCTTGATCACATCGCCGGTCTTCAGTTTTCCGCTCAGGTCGATCCCGGCCACCACGGGGCGGGAAAAGAACTCGTTGATCGTACCAATCAGCTCCTCAGGCATCTCACACCTCCTGGTATAAAATAGTCACCGGCTTTATTATACGCACATCGTATCGGATTATACAATGGGTGGATGTGAAATCGAATGCAGTGGAAAACAGGCGTATTTCTCTGTTATAATACGCTCGATAGTTTATAATCCGGGGTGGAGAATTGGCCAACCTGAATAAATTTGAAGGGCCGAGCGGCGAAAACGCCGAGATAGAGCATCTGAAACAGCGCATCGAGCTTCTGGACGACCGTCTGGACAATATCGATTCCGTTCTTACAGCCGTGGCTGAGAGGATTATGAAGCAGCCCGTTACTATCAGCCTGACCTGCCCTCACTGCGGAAAGACTATAGAAGTATCGCTGGTCGGCCAGCAAAAGCCTACTTCGCAATAGCAAAGGCCGGTGGATTCTTCTCCCGCCATATAGCCGATGACTCTTTATCAGTCTCCAGTTATGAAGAGGCTCATCATGTATGTTCAAAATTCAGTAGTTTATCATCTTCTAAATTATTACCATTGACGATTCTTGAGCGTTTTAGTATCGTGGAAGTATGACAGAGAAAAAAGAAAACAGAATGAATAAACCGGAGTACTTTAAGCTACTGTTCCGGACGTTGACAGCCATGCTTCCGGCGTTCAGAGAGCCACTCTTCAGAATACCTGTTGTTGTTCTTTTTCAAATGCCTGATTTACTTAACACGCGTGATTTTATTTTACAGTAAATCGATTAGCCACCCAGGTGTAGGGGCGGGTTTTATCCATCTTAACCCGAAACCCGCCCGCCCTGGGCCTATTGAATTTAGGAGGTAATCCTGTATACCAGGAAATACCTCTTCATTCACTATCTTGATAGTTTTGATCGGAATATTCATGTTGATGTCCAAACATATTCCCGGTTTGATCTCAATTCAGGACTAAGGGCGGGCTGGTTCGAAATCAGCCCCCTACAAGACGGTATATAAGCTAATTTACCACTCTACGAAACTGTGGATAATTTCGTACAAGCATTCTCTTATGCCGGTCACTATTCATGAGCTGGCTCTCATAAAAAAAGTTTTTTTAACCCTTCAGAATTCCGGTTCATTAATATGCCTCGAAATGGTATTATAAGCTTTTGAGACTGTTTATATATGCTTGAGCTGATAATTATCATCGTCTATTTTCTGGCGGTGGCCGCCATCGGCATGACCAGCCGGCAAAAAAACTGGAGACTGGATGATTTCCTGGTGGCGGGCCGCAAATATTCCACCTTTTTCATTGCGGGATCGCTGCTGGCTACCGTTATCGGGGGCTCTGCTACGGTGGGACTAGCCGGACTGGGCTTCAGCCGGGGACTGAGTGGGGCCTGGTGGCTGCTGGTGGGCTGCCTGGGGCTGATCGCTTTGGGATTTCTCTTCGCAGCCAAAGTCAGGAATTTCGGTCTGTTTACCCTGCCCCAGATAGTCGCCCGCCAGTACGACAGCCGGGTATCGCTGGCTGCTTCCGCTGTGATAGTGGTGGCCTGGACGGGGGTAACCGCCGGCCAGATACTGGCCGCCGGCAAGATATTGTCTATCCTGGGTATGGGAAGTCCCGTTCTCTGGATGGTCGTCTTTACACTGATATTTGTCTCCTATACACTGGCGGGCGGCCAGTTCGCTATCATCCGCACGGATATCCTGGATATCGTAATCATCTTCGCCGGTATTTTTACCGGCCTGGGCTTGCTGCTTTATCAAACAGGCGGGCTCAATGCCCTTTTCAACGCCCTGCCGGCTGACAAAACCTCATTTCCCCTGAGCCAGCAATTCGGACCGCTGGAACTGCTTTCCTATCTCCTGCTGGTAGGCCTGACATATGTGGTAGGTCCGGACATGTACTCCAGGCTGTTCTGTGCCAGAAACGGACGGACGGCCAAAATTTCCGTTTTCTGGGCGGCCCTATTACTGATCCCCCTGGCCTTCACCATTACGTTGCTGGGCATGGGGGCTTTTATTTTAAATCCCGGCGCCAGCCCGGAACAGGCCCTCCCCTCACTCTTTTCCGGGATACTGCCAGCCTGGGCGGCAGGCCTGGTCATGGCAGCCTTGCTTTCAGCTATTATGTCATCAGCCAGCGCCACCCTGCTCAGCGCCGGAACAATCCTCTCCGTTGATATCATCGGCTTCTTTAAAAAACCGGAGCAGGAAAAAGGCACGCTGAGAAATTCCCGCTGGTGCCTGCTTTTCATCGGAATAGCTTCACTGGGGCTGGCTTTGCTGCTTAAAGGCGTCATTTCGGCACTGCTCTTCGCCTATACCGTCTACACCTGCGGGGTAATCCTGCCGGTTATCGCCGGATTTTACAGGGACAGGCTGCATGTTACTCCTCATGCCGCCCTGGCCGCAATCTGCGGAGGGGGTCTCAGCGGGCTGGCCAGCCGGTTGCTGTCAATTCCATACCTTGACCTGTCCGCCCTGGCAATCAGCCTTGTTCTTCTACTGGGCGTCAGCCTGGCGGAAAACCGGCTGAAAGCCAAAAAACAAAACAAGATGATATCCGGCCTGTAGCAGGCCGGGCTTTCAGTTACCCCAGTCCGTCCAGGATATTCCTCAGGCGGGATTCAGGTATCGCTCCTACCTGTCTTTCTATCACCTCTCCATTCCTGAAGAAAAGCAGCATGGGAATACTCATGGCCTGGTATTTCCCCGCCATGGCGGGATTTTCATCCACGTTGACCTTGCAGAACTTGTACCGGCCGTTGTATTCCTCAGCCGCCTTCTCCATGACAGGGGCCATCATCCTGCAAGGTCCGCACCAGGGAGCCCAGAAGTCCACTACCACGGGAAGAGCGGAATTAAGCACTTCCTGTTCGAAATTACCGTCGCTTATCTCTATCACCCCTGTTTTTTCTTCCCCAGCGAAAAAGTCTTCAGGTTCTCTCAAGTTTATCGTTATCAGTATGTCTCCCGGGCGGCCATCCGTCAGTTGAAGAACATTGGTAAGCTTGACCACATTGCCGGCAGTCACCCCGGCAGGAATATTCACCTCCAGGTGCTTGTTCCTGCGCACCAGTATCTTCCTGGTCCCCTGCCTGGCCTCTTCAACCCCCAGGGTAAGCGTGTAACGTACCGGTTGATTGGCATTTTCCTGGTTCGCAGTTTCACTCATTTATTTCTCCTCCGGGTGATATTCTGACTCGCAAACAACAGTCTGGACCATTTAGCAACTATCGTTTTCATTATATAAAATTACGGTTGTTTAGATCAGCACTGCCGTCTTCTTATACGCTCTCTGTGTCTACACCGGTCTGAGAGAGCCGCAGTTCCGGTTAGTATAGAGCCAATGTTCCGGAACTGCGGGAACCATCCTTCCGGAGGTG
>JAFGOB010000073.1 GCA_016926695.1 Dehalococcoidales bacterium
ACATAATCCAAACAAACCGCCTATCTTGAATCTAGATGGTCACACAACTAAAGCTATATCCGGTTAATAACAATAGGCCGAAACAATATGGTTAGATCGATAATGGTTGATAATACCGTTGCAGTTATTGACAAAAACGCATATGCTATTTAGAGTGACGTATAATATTAATGATATAATCTCAGGCGGAGTGTGTTTAAAATCAAACTGGAGCGGGGTGTCGCGGGATAAAATCTGGCTATGAGTTTACGCACAAAAACTTATATTATTGTTTTTGCTGTTTTTATTACCGCCTTTATTGTCCTGGTAGTCTTGCTGGGGAATTTTATCCGGAATGGGTATACGCGTGAAGAGAACCAGATGGCCTATGACAAGACCTCCCAGGCTCGCTCGGTTCTGGAGAATGAAGTTGAAAATCTGGAAAGCCTGACGATGGACTGGGCAGAGTGGGATGAAACTTACCGGTTTGCTCTGGACCGTAATACGGACTATATCAGCTCCAATTTCGACAGTTCCGCCTTTTTTAACAACCGGCTTAATTTGTGCGTTTTAATGGATCAGGATGGCCTGATACTGTATTCCGGAGCTTACGACCTTATCAGTGGAGAAGAGACTAACTTTCCGCAGGAGTTTAATAGTTATCTGGAGGACGGCAGCCCCCTTTTAAACAGCCCGGAAACTGGTACGTTAGCAGGTGGAATCGTATTTTTGGCATCAACTCCTTTTATCGTGGCCTCTAATCCCATCCTGACCAGCGAAGGCGACGGACCGGACCGGGGTATAATGATATTGGGACGGGCACTCGATTCGGTGGCTCTGGGACGTCTACCTGTTATTTCGCTTCTGCATCCGCAGGTCTACCACACCGGGGATGCGCACTTGCCGGATGATGTAAAAGAAATCATACCTTCCTTGTCAGGTAGTAAAATGATAGCTGTTCAAAGCCAGAATGATGATATGATATCGGGTTATTTTTTGATGAAGGATATTTATGGACAGCCGGCAGTCATCGTAAAAACTGATAGTCCGAGGTCCCTCTATGCCCAGGTCCGCGGCGAGATCAACTATTTTAATATCGCACTCCTGGCATTCGGCCTCCTGTTCATCATGGTTATTGTCATCATCCTGGAAAAAATGGTACTTTCGCGTATCGCTAACCTGAGTACCAGGGTGAAAGATATTGGGAAGAAAGGCGATCTTTCCTCCAGAATATATCTGAGAGGCAGGGATGAGGTATCCAGCCTGGCGGGCAATATTAATTCCATGCTGGAGAACCTGGAACATTCCAGGAAACGGCAGCAGGAAAGCGAGACCTTCAATTCCGCCTTGCTGAAAGACTCTCCCAATCCTATAGAGGTCATGAACCCAGATGGCTCTATCAGGTATGTCAACCCTGCCCTGGAAAGATTAACCGGCTATTCACAGGCACAGCTTATAGGCAGGAAACCACCCTTTCCCTGGTGGATCAATGAGAATGTACAGCAGTATCTAGTTGATTTGCAGGATATTATTACCAGGGGAGCACAGAGGATAGAACGGCACTACCAGGGAATAAACGGTGAGCCTTTCTGGGTGGATATTACTTCCAGCCCCATTAAGGAGGGCGATGAGACTTTGTATGTTATTGCCAACTGGGTGGATATCACCGAACGTAAAAGAGCGGATGAAGCTATCAGGCAAAGCGAAAAGAGGTTCAGGGAACTGGCCGAGTTGCTGCCCGAGCTGGTCTTTGAGACTGATTTAAACGGTAAGCTGACCTTTGTGAACAGGGTTGTTTTCAGTGTTTTCGGTTATTCACCCCGGGAAAACGAAAAACTGACACTCATCGATCTGATCGCTTTTGAAGATAGAGAGAAAGCCAGACAGTCAATAAGCAACATCATCGCCGGTGAAGATGTCGATGAAATGGAATACCAGGCTGTCCGCAAGGACCGCAGGAAATTCCCCTGCTTTATCAACGCGATTATGTTCAGGGACAGCCTTGGGAAACCCGCTGGTTTAAGGGGTATATTGGTTAACATAACAGTGCAAAAGGAATACCAGGCTGAAATCCGGGCCAGTGAGGCTTTCAGCAGCAGTCTTTTGAGCAATGCGCCCAATCCCATTATTGTCCTGAACCAGGACTCCACCATTCGCTATATCAATCCCGCCCTGGAAAATTTAACGGGGTATTCCAGTTCTGAAGTGATAGGAACGTCCATACCCCGGCCCTGGTGGCCTGAATCGAAGAGAGAAGAATATCTCAGTGAGTTCGAAGAGGGTAAGAACAGCGGTCAGAAAGGTTTGGAAAGGTGTTATCAGAAGAAAAGCGGAGAGCTGTTATGGGTTAAGGTTACCGTTAGTCCGTTTATCGAAAACGGTCAGCTACAATATTATATCGGCAACTGGGTGGATATAACTGCCCAGAAAACTGCCAGCGAAGAGATGGCGGAGTTGTTCCGCAGGGAGAAGAATCTGACTGAAGCTCTCCAGGCTGAAATAGCCAGCAGGACCGAATTTACCCGTGCTCTTGTGCACGAGCTTAAAACCCCGCTGACTCCTATTATGGTTTCCAGCGAATTATTGTCGGAAGAGCTGACCGAGGAGCCGCTGATGAGCCTGGCCAAGAATGTTTTTCGCGGGGCTCAGAATATGAACAGGCGTGTCGACGAGCTTCTTGACCTGGCCAGGGGTGAAGTGGGTATGCTTAAGTTGAGGCTGAATCCTGTGGATCCCGAAAAATTACTCTGGGAAGTAGTAAAATATATGGAACCGGCAGTGAAGAGCAGCGGTCAAACACTGGCAGTGACTATAGCTGAAAACCTGCCTGTTATCACGGCGGATGATGACAGGATAAGGCAGATCCTGTTCAATCTGATCAGCAATTCCATCAAGTATTCGTTACCGGGCGGTCAAATCAGCATTGTCGCCTATAAGAACGAGAATGAATTAGTTATCGAGGTTCACGATACCGGACGGGGTATGAGCCGGGAAGAACAGAAAAAGTTATTCCAACCTTATTATAGAATCGAGGGACGGGAGCGTTTGAGCGGACTGGGGCTCGGGCTTGCACTTTCGAAGAAACTGGTGGAATTGCAAAATGGCAGAATATGGGTAAAGAGCCAGAAAGGGAAAGGCAGTATTTTTGCTTTCGCTTTGCCCCTGAGCAAAGATACCCCGATTATTGATACTGCTAAAATAGGAGGAAGACTATGAAAATCCTTATTATTGAAGATGATCAGCAGATAGTTGAAGCGATTTCGCTGGCATTCCAAATTCGCTGGCCTGAAGCAAAGCTGATATCCACTCAACAGGGTGAGAAAGGAATTGAGCTCGTTGAGACGGAAATGCCGGATATTGTTATTCTGGATCTGGGCTTGCCTGACATAAACGGTTACGATGTCCTCAAGCAGATACGTATGTTCTCTGATATTCCCATCCTTATCCTGACTGCTCGCACCGAAGAGTCCGATATCGTTAAAGGCCTGGAGTGGGGAGCCGATGATTACATGGTCAAGCCTTTTCGTCAACTGGAGCTGCTCTCCCGCATCAAGGCCCTGACCAGAAGAAGATCGTCTTCCGATATTGAAACCCCTATCTCGGTAGGGGCCTTGAATTTCAATCCTTCTACCGGACAGCTTAGCTATAAGGATAAAGAAATCAGCCTGACTCCCACGGAGAGCCGTATTCTGCATCATCTTATGCGTAATGCCGGGCAGGTAGTTACTCACAGCAGCCTGGCTGATGCAGTCTGGGGTGAAGACTATCCCGGGGCGGTGGACAGCCTGAAAGTCTATATCCGCCGGTTGCGTGAAAAACTGGAGGTGGAACCCCAGCAGCCTCAGCTCATCCTGACTAAAGCCGGAATAGGTTATCTTATGATCAAACCGGGCCAGTGACGTTAATTTACCGTATTTTTACTATTTGTTACACGATTGTAACCTTTGTTTTGTAAGGGAAAACTAAATTTTACGTTATATTAACCTGATTGTTTTATTATTACTTTGAGATGTATTTTGAAACCAACCTCAAAGTAATAGCCCTGTGTACCGATACCACCCTGAAAAGGTTGCGTACCTGTTTGAATTACACTTGTATAGACCTGGCAGGATTCCCCCTGTTCAGGGACTTTTTATCGCGATTGCAGCAGGACCAATTTGATGCGATATTGATAGACAGTCTTCAAGACGAAGCCTTCAGCGCTTGTGGGTACCTGATAAAAAACAGCAATCTGCCCATTGCATTGCTGATCAGAGAAAGAGAAGTAAACTGGAAAAAGCTCGCTTCCTGGGAAGTGGATTGTTTCATTTCAGATGAGGCCACCAATAGAGAGATGGCTGCCCGTATAGTAGCTGTAGCGCGCCGCAAAAACAAGATCCCCGTCGCCCAGGCCTGAATTATTCTCTCCTTTGTTGTTTTCACTAATTGCACATCAATCTGCTACAATAATAGCTGCTGAAAAGATCACCGCTGGAGAGAAGAACATGGAACGGAGACTGTATCGCAGCCGGAAAAACAGGTTGCTTTTCGGCGTGTGCGGTGGGCTGGGTGAGTATCTGAAAATAGACCCCGTTTTATTCCGTATCGTAGCCATCCTGCTGCTTATTCCCGGTGTGTTTCCTGCCATTATCGCCTATCTGGTGTTAACCCTGGTCATTCCGCTGGAAGGTTCTCAGGCGGTTACTCCGCGGGATACACTCAGGGAGAATATGTCGGACGTGAGGGATACCGCCAATAGCCTGGGAGAAGATGTCCGCACTTCTTTTGAACGGAAAGAATCAGCCGGACCTCCTGACGATGCTTCTCAGAAAGTCGCTTCCGATAATAATTACAAAACCGATTCCAATCGCAGCCTGTATATCCTGGGTATAATCATTATCGCCCTGGGGATATTCCTGCTGCTGATGAATATTTTCGACTGGTTCTGGCGTTATTTCTGGCCTGTTCTGCTTATTTTTGCCGGGGCGGTGGTGATATATCTGGTCACACGTAAAAAGAAATAGCTGTATTTAACTTGCGGGTCGTCCGCCTGGAGGCTAACAGGCGCCGGCAGTTTTTTCCAGGAACCGGACGATCCTGGGCCCCATAAGTGGATACCATGCCCAGATGCTGGCATGGGTGGCCGGATACCAGCATATTTCGGGTCGATCCATGGCCTTCCACATATCAAGTGTGGATACCCTGGGAATCATTTCATCCCAGAAGGCGTTTAGCATCAGGACCGGGCGGTCCTTGAGGTAGCCTGTAAACGTCAGTGGATCGGTTAAATAACCGTTTTTGGCAGCCGGAATATTCTCGAATCCTTTTTGTTTAACTTCCGCCAGGTAGTCGTAATAGGCCTTCAGGTTCCGCTTGAATTCCTCTTTTCCGGTCTTGTACTGCCAGCGCAGCAGAAAACTGTGCCTGGTCATTTTTTCAGAGTTACCTCCGGAAACAATGAAAACTCCTGCTTTTATACGCCGGTCAAGGGCCATGGCAATAGATGAAATCATCCCGCCGAAACTGATGCCGATTACGGAGATATTTTTCTGATCGATTTCTGCTTGACGGCTGGCCCAGTCAATAACCTGTTGTACATCGATGACTGAGATCTGGTAGCTTTCGAACCATTCCTCGGCGGAAAGAGAGGGATATTTGGTTTTTATCAGTTCGGAGGCTCGCTTGTTGTGAAAAACCAGGTATAGAATAAAACTGGCGATGCCTTTTGCAGCCAGTGTACGGGCGATCATCCTGCAAGGTACTATGCTCCTGTTGCCCATCCCGTGCACCAGTACGACCAGTGGCGCTTTGCCGCTGGTTTTGGGAGATACATACTCTCCTATTCCCTGGATATTACCCAGGTGGGAGGTATTGGCAGCACTCGGAAAAGAAACGTCATAAGATATCCAGTATTTTTTTTCTTCCTTGAGCAAACAGCTTGCGCCGTTGCTATGAGGTGTGTATATATATGGATTGCTCATATCACAGGTTATCCGGTATTTCACTGATTTTATATATTATAACATAGTATGTAGCCTTACAATCCTTTATAATAATATTATTAAATAAAGCCCTGGACAAATAATTTAATCGCCGGTAATCGTTACTGAGGGCCTTATGCCTGCCTGAAGGCAGAAGGATAGAGGGCCGGAGTAAGAAAAACCGCGAAAGGTGGTAATTTTTATATGAAAGCTTTGATATTAGCCGGAGGTAAAGGCACTCGGCTGAGACCTCTGACTAATACTATCGCCAAGCATGTTCTACCCGTAGGAAATAAACCGATTATCTACTATGTCATCGAACAGATCAGGGAAGCCGGTATTTCCGATATCGGTGTGGTGATTTCCCCTGAAACGGGAGAGGATATCCGGCAGGCACTGGGTGACGGTTCAAAATGGGAGGCCTGCGTAACGTATATCACTCAAACGCCTGCTCTCGGCCTGGCACACGCTGTTAAGGTCTCCAGGGATTTCCTGGGAGACTCCACTTTCCTTCTCTTCCTGGGAGATAATCTGATCCAGGAAGGGGTTAAAAACCTGGTCTCTGAATATACCGGTGGTTCAGCCGATGCACTTATTGTCTTGAAAGAGGTTGCCGATCCCCGGGCTTTCGGCGTGGCTGAACTGGATGGAAGGGGCCATGTTAAACGCCTGGTGGAAAAACCAAAGGAGCCCTTGAGCAATCTGGCCATGGTGGGGGCTTATGTTTTCAACCCCGCGGTCCATTCTGCTATCGAGGGACTTAAGCCTTCATGGCGGGGTGAATACGAAATAACCGATGCGATACAATCTCTTCTGGACTCGGGGAAAGTTGTCAAAAGCCATATTTTACAGGGATGGTGGCTTGATACGGGCAAGAAAGAAGACCTGCTGGAGGCGAATCACAAGGTGCTGGATGAATTCCTTAAACCCGCCGTCCGGGGTGAGGTAGACAGCAGAAGTACGCTAAGCGGCATAATGGAAATAGACAGCGGCGCTATTATCGAAAACAGCCGTATCACTGGACCCGTCTCCATAGCTGCCGGCTGCCGTGTTGCGGATTCTACCATCGGCGCCTATACCTGCCTGGCGCAAAATGCCACTGTTACGAATTCACACATTGAAAACTCGATAATAATGGAAAAAGCGCTTATCCGGGATGTCAGACGCCTGGTGAACAGCGTGATAGGCAGGAATGTGGAAATTGTCCGTCAGGCCAGGCAGGACAATTCGGCCAGCCTTTTTCTGGGAGATCATGCCCGTATAGAGTTTTAGTTGAAAAATAATGCATAGATGCGAGGTATGTCTCGATGGACAGAGAGTTGAATGCTGATATTTATCCTGCCGTTATTGCCTACTTCTCAATGGAAGTGGGTATAGAGTCTGCCATGCCAACCTACAGCGGAGGCCTGGGCGTGCTGGCCGGTGATACCCTCAAGGCTGCCGCCGATATGTCACTGTCCATGACAGGCGTCACCCTGTTGAACCGCAAGGGCTATTTCTTTCAACATCTGGATGCCGGCGGGAACCAGACCGAAATACCGGCTGACTGGGACCCTGCCCGATTCCTGACGCCGCTCGATGAACGTGTATCCGTTCAGATTGAAGGCCGGCAGGTAGCGATCCGTCCCTGGCGCTATACCCTTACGGGGGCTTTCGGTCACAAAGTGGCTGTTTATTTCCTGGATACGGACCTGCCTGAGAACACCACCTATGACCGTACCCTTACCGACAGGCTTTACGGAGGAGACAGCTACTATCGCTTTTGCCAGGAAATAGTGCTGGGAATGGGTGGAATCGCCGTACTGCGGGCCCTGGGCTACCACAGCCTGAAAGTCTACCATATGAATGAGGGTCATTCGGCCTTGCTTATTCTCTCGCTGCTTGAGGAAGAAATGTCCGGGCGAAATGTGTGCAGCGTGACCGGGGAATGTGCCGAAGAAGTCAAGAACCTCTGTGTTTTTACCACCCACACCCCCGTGCCGGCGGCGATCGATAAATTCCCGCTGGATATGGTACGAAAAGTGCTGGGCGAGGAGCATACCGCTAATCTTACCTCGGGTTCCTGTTTCGCCGACGGCACCCTTAATATGACCTACCTGGGTCTTTGCTTTTCCCGTTATATCAACGGAGTGTCTATGCGCCATGAGGAAATATCCCAGAGTATGTTTCCCAAATATCCCATTAACTCCATAACCAATGGGGTGCATTCAGCTACCTGGTTGTCCGATCCGTTCCTCCGGCTCTACGATAAATATGTCCCGGAATGGCGCAGAGATAACCTTTACCTGCGTTACGTCACCTCTATTCCGGAAGAAAAGATATTGCAGACTCACCTGGCGGCCAAACAGGACCTGATTGATATGGTGGAAAGAAGGATCGGGATAAAGCTGGAGAAGAACGCCATGACGCTGGGTTTTGCCCGCCGGGCGACCGGCTACAAACGGGCGGGTCTGCTCTTTTCGGATATCCAGCGCCTGCGCCAGATTACCAGGGAGGCCGGTCCTCTTCAGATCATTTTCGCCGGTAAAGCCCATCCCCGGGATACAGGCGGGAAAGACATTATCCGCAGCATTTTCAGGGCTGCCGCCGAGCTGAAAGATACCATAAAGGTAATTTACCTGGAGGAATACAATATGGAGCTGTCCAGGTATATTTGCTCCGGGGTTGACCTGTGGCTGAACACTCCCAAGAAACCTGAAGAGGCTTCGGGTACCAGCGGTATGAAAGCTGCCCTTAACGGTGTGCCCAGCCTGAGCATACTGGACGGATGGTGGGTGGAAGGACATGTTGAAGGAGTAACCGGCTGGTGTATCGGTGAAAATTCGGAAACGGGAAGCGATCAGGCCAAGGAAATCGCATCGCTGTATAATAAACTTGAATTTGTGATTATGCCGTTGTTCTATGGACGGCCTCTGGCTTACGCCTGGATAATGAGAAACGCCATCTCGATAAACGGCTCATTCTATAACGCGCAGCGTATGCTGCGGCAGTATGCCAAGAATGCCTACTTTACCGACGGGGTTGTGTTGTAGGGTTTTGAGTTTTGATTGGAGCGGAATATGACCGGTCTTTCCTCCCAAATGCAGCATCTGGCTGGCTTGTACGGTGTAAAAACCAGCTATCTGGATGTCAATAATCAGGTGAAAAATGCCTCCAGGGACGCGCTGCTGGCAGTCCTCCAGTCCCTGGGAGCGGAAGTCTCCTCGGATAGTGATGTACCCTTTGCTTTGCGTGAAAAACAGCAGCAAACCTTGCGCCGCGTAATGGAGCCGGTGACGGTGGTCTGGGAGGGCCGGGACTTTACTCTCAATTTGTATCTCCCCGCGGCCCTTATACCCGTTAATTTGAAAGCGTTGTTGCAATTGGAGGATGGTCAACAGAAAGAGCTGCACTGGCGGATTGAAGAGTCAGCGGTTATTGATTCCACCTATGTTGAAGGCAGGAAATTTGTCAGCGTACGCCTCTATTTTCCCGGTAGATTACCCCTGGGGTACCACCTGCTGAGCTTTATACTGGAGGGAGAAGAGGTGAAAACCCTGGTCATTTCCTCCCCCATGGGAGCCTTTGTTCGCCCGCCGGATGAAAAGGTCTGGGGAGTGTTTTTACCGCTGTACGCCCTTCACAGCCAGAGAAGCTGGGGGGCGGGCGACCTGGAGGACATGGCCGGGCTGATGAAGTGGACCGCTGAAAACGGTGGCAAAATAGTCGGGACGCTGCCTTTACTGCCCTCTTTTTTCGACGGAGAGAAGGGACCGGGCCCCTACCTGCCGGCCAGCCGTTTTTTCTGGAATGAATTTTATCTTTCCATAGACAAAATCCCGGAACTGGAGCAGTGCCCCGCGGCAGTGGACCTGATTTCTTCTGCCGAATTCAGCGGGAAAATTGCGGCTCTGAACAGGTCGCACAGGGTGGACTATAATCACCAGCTCCTCGTCAAACGCCGGATTCTGGAGAGACTGGCGGAAGACTTCTATGAAAAAAAGGGCAGGCGTTTCGAGGAGTTCCGGCGTTATCTTGATGAGAATCCCCGGGCAGAGGAATACGCCGCTTTTCGCGCCGCGGGGGAGGTGCTGGGAATAAACTGGCATAACTGGCCTGAATCGATAAAAAAAGGGGATATTAACGATGCGGCTGTCCCGGATTCCATCCGGCGCTATTATCTGTATACTCAATGGCTTGTGCGGGAGGAGATGCAGGCTTTAGGCGGGATATCCGCCGAACGCGGGGTTGATCTCTACCTTGATCTACCTGTAGGAGTCCATCCCTATAGCTATGACATCTGGTCGCAGCCGGACCTTTTTGTGCAGGGGGCCAGCGGAGGCGCCCCGCCCGATCCCCTCTTCACCGGCGGGCAGGACTGGGGCTTCCCTCCTCTTCACCCCGAGGCAATCCGCTGTCAGGGCTACCGATATTTCATTGACAGCATCAGGCACCAGCTTTCAGTTGCCGGGATGCTGCGTATCGATCATATCATGCAGTTCCACCGGCTTTTTTGGATACCGGGCGGGCAGGAATGCAGTGAGGGCTTATATGTCGTCTACCGGCCGGAAGAATTTTTCGCCATTCTGGCGCTGGAGTCCTGCCGACACGAGGCCCTGATAGTAGGAGAGGACCTGGGTATGGTGCCGCCCGAGGTGAGGCCGATGATGGAAAAGCACGGTATATACCGCATGTTTATCGGCCAGTACGACCTGGCAGGCGAAGGCCAGGCCGGACAGGCGCCGGTCAACAGCGTGTGTTCCCTGAATACCCATGATATGTTCCCGTTCGCCTCGTTCTGGGAGGAAAAGGACATCGCCGAAAGACTGAAACTCAAGCAGATCGATGCCCGGCAGGCCCAGATTGAAATGGAGCAGCGGCGGAATACGAAACGTTCGCTGATCAGTATTTTGCAGTACAGGGGACTGGATAATGAGATCGACCAGGACACGCTGGCTACCCTGAAGGCTTTCCTGGAGCTGCTTGCGGCCGCTCCGGCCTATGCACTGCTGGTGAACCTGGAAGACCTGTGGCTGGAGCCCCATCCGCAGAATATTCCCGGCACCAGACGAGCGCAAAACTGGAGCCGTAAAGCGCGCTATGCCCTTGAAAGCTTTACCGGGATGACCCGTGTAACGGATATGCTGGCCCTGATCGACAGCGGGCGCAAGGGCAAACCAGTTTAATATCCAGACCCTTCGAGGCTATTCAGTCTCTGCCCTTTAAAACATATTACCCCTTGGAAAAAGCTCCTCACCCGTCTCCCCCTACTCCCTCCCATCCCTTCTCCCTCGATGGGAGAAGGTCAGGATGAGGGTACAAGAATCAATCTATTTGATGCAAATTTAGCAGGATGCCGGTTTTCCATTGCTATGAAGGCCTCCTCACCTTCTTATTCCTCTCCCTTGACGCTTACCCAGTTACACACTTGACAACGTGGCCATACAAAAATATATTAAATCGAGACTATGACTAATACAAAGGCTTTAGGTTTACACCCTCATCTATCTTCTCCCCTTAAGGGAGAAGAATGCTCTAGCGATTATCGAGTGGCAGATTAGTATTAAGGAGTTCCTTTCTCCATTCCTCTCCCCAACGCGGGAGAGGTTAGGTGAGGGGGCACATAATAATCATCGTACCCACTGTCCCAAGTGTGTATAAAGATCAGCACAAGGGGCGAGGAAAGTTGCAGGGTACAAAATTATCTCCCGGTACGGTCTCTTGTAACTTGTCCCTTGCATCTTGCATCTTGTTACTTATCTCTCGAAACTCGCAAATTCATCTTCTGGTCATTTTCCGCGATTAGCGCTATTATAGTCATTAAATGGATAAGATAGTAAATTCATTTCTGACCCTGGGGATCGACCTGGGCGGCACCAAGATAGACACGGCTCTGGTGGACTCATCGGGGAGTATACTCTCATCACATTACAGGCTGGTCGGCCCCAAAAAAGACCCGGACAGCGTTATCAGCAAAATTAAAGATTCGGTGAGCATCTGCCTTAAGGAAACGGGAAAAGGAGCCCTGGCATTGGGGATTGGAGTTGCCGGGCAGAGTGATAAAGAAAGCGGGATTGTACGAAGCTCCCCCAATCTGCCGGAATGGAAGGACGTCAGTCTCGGTCCGAGACTGAGGGAAGCCTTCGGTATACCCGTTTTTATTAATAATGACGTACGCCTGATTACCTGGGGAGAATGGCAGTACGGCGCCGGAAAAGGAATCCGGGACATGGTCTGCCTGATAGTGGGCACAGGTGTCGGAGGGGGTGTGATCAGCGGCGGATGTATGCTGGAGGGAAACTGTAATACTGCCGCTGAGCTGGGTCATATTACGGTGGTAGCCGGAGGGAGAAAGTGCCGCTGTCCCGGTGAAGGCTGCCTGGAAGCCTATACCGGCGGCTGGGCCATAGCTGAACGGACCAGGGACGCGGTGCGGGCCAATCCCGAAGGAGGACAAACCCTGGTCGAAATCGCGGGAAGCCTCGACCGGATTACCTCTATTACCCTGGCGGAGGCTTTCAACCGTGGTGATCCGCTGGCGCAGCGTTTGGTGAAGGATACATCCAAGTATCTCGCAGCCGGGCTGGTCAGCATCGTGCATGCCTTTAATCCCGCCCTGATCGTACTGGGCGGGGGCGTAATAATGGGATTGCCCGATCTTGTGCCAGCCGTGGAAAAACGGGTGCGTGCGCTGGCTCTGCGCACTCCCCTGGAGGATTTGCGCATAACGCTGGGAGGTCTGGGTAAAAAGGCCGGAGTAATCGGTGCGGCAGCCTATGCCCGCAGTATGATGGTTTCTTCCTGACGGTTATCGACGTCACATCGGGCATAATGGCAGTCCTGTACGGGGTCAAGTACTTAAACGGAGGGAACGATGAACTCTATTCAGTCTTTGCATGGTTTCGGACAATCGATCTGGCTGGATTTTATCAGTCGTGGTATATTGAGCGGCGGTGAGCTCAAGCGTCTTGTCGATAATGGGGTGACGGGAGTTACCAGCAATCCCAGCATTTTTCAAAAGGCTATCGGTGAAAGCACTGATTACGACAGCCTGATCAGCGATATCCTGAAGGCGCAGCCGCAAATCGATGTCTATGCCCTCTATGAAAAGATGGCCGTTGAGGATATTCAGATGGCGGCGGATGTGCTCCGTCCGGCCTACGATAATTCTAATGGCGCCGATGGGTTTGTGAGCCTGGAAGTATCACCTGACCTGGCTGCCATGACCGAAAAGACCGTAAGCGAAGCCCTTCGCCTGTGGAAACTGGTGGACCGTCCCAACCTGATGATCAAGGTACCGGCCACACCGGAAGGGATACCCGCCATCGAAGCCCTTATCGCAGCCGGGGTAAACGTCAATGCTACCCTGATCTTTTCCTTGCAGCAGTACGATGATGTCGCCAGGGCCTATATACGGGGATTAACGTCCGCTGCGGAGCCAGTAAAAGTCGCGTCCGTGGCCTCGTTTTTTGTCAGCCGCATAGATACCGCTGTTGATAAAGCCCTGGAAAAGAACGCCGGTGCGGAAGCCCTGAAACTGCGCGGCAGGACTGCCGTGGCCTGTGCTAAAATGATCTTCCGGCGGTTTAATGACATTTTTTACGGCCCTGATTTCATGTCACAGGCCGCCAGGGGTGGAAGGGTACAAAAGCTGGTCTGGGGAAGCACCGGTACCAAGAACCCGCAGTATTCCGATGTGCTTTACGTGGAGGAAATCATCGGACCGGATACCATCAATACCCTGCCCATGGCTACCTTGAATGCTTTCCTGGACCACGGAAAACCGCGTCTTTCGATTACCGGGGGTGTGGACGAGGCTGAAAACCGGCTTTCCGGTCTCAAGAAATGGGGAATTGACCTTGATGCGGTCACAGACCAGTTGATGAAAGAGGGAGTAACGGCTTTTGTACAGGCTTACCAGCAGATGATCGCCAGCCTGAAATCAAAGTGCGCCGAGGCGGTGAAATAATAAAAATGCGCCCGGTCGCTGCCGGGCACATCAAAATAGCCCTATTTTCAAAATAGCCCTATTCCTTTGATTCGTAAGAACCCAGCAGGAAGTCCAGGTCTTTCTCCACGGATTCCATATTCGCGGGTGTAAAAAGATTGTCGTTCGAGTCCAGCATGAGCTTGGTCTCCCCCCTGTCTGTGCCTATGATATGGGCTCTTACCGCCTCTTTGCCCTGTACCTTGAAAGTCAGAGTCCCGCGATAAATAAAACTGGATGAATCGGAGGGCATGGAATAGGTCTCCAGCTTGTTCTGTTCGACGGTTAGTCCCTGGTTCTGGATATATTCCTTGATCTCATCATAAAGCAGGGTAGGATTGATTTCCCGGAAAACTTTTCTGATCTGCATTTAACGCCTCGTTTTTTTAATTTAGTCGGGGTGATTAAAAGATAACACATCCCGCCTTTGTATTCAACTGCGGGCTTACTGCACAGGGATACCGGATTATTTTACCTTTGTTACTTTAATCAATACAGACTCAAAAACAATTGAAGCAAATAGCACGAAACATGAAATATTTTGTCATGCTGGAGGACCCCGATACACCCTGGTCCCTATCGGGGGACGGCAACCGCAGGTTGCCGCAGCATCCTCAGGGTGGTAGGGAGATCAGTAACCCCACTGCCATCAAAACTGTTTGGTACAGCCGCGCATACTGTCGTTTCCGCCAGTGAAATCTGGAAAAGCGCCTCTTTAGGAAAGGACGCAGTATATTGTATAATGGAATGATATTATGGCTTCACAGGTTTTTTATCGGAAATGGCGTTCCCGCACGCTGTCTGAGCTGGTAGGGCAACCTCACGTAACTCAGACATTGCTGAATGCACTGAAAAACGGGAATATTTCCCACGCCTATCTTTTTTGTGGTCCACGGGGAACGGGTAAGACCAGCACCGCCCGCATTCTGGCCAAGGCAGTCAACTGCCTTAAAAATAACGGCCGGGGAGAGCCCTGCAACGAGTGCGATATGTGCCGGGCTATCATTGAAGACCGGGCCATGGACGTCATTGAGATAGACGCGGCCAGCAATCGCGGTATAGATGATATCCGTGAGCTGCGGGAGAAAGTCAACTATGCGCCTACCCAGGCCAGGCGCAAGGTATATATTATCGATGAATTCCACATGCTCAGCAAGGATGCCTCCAATGCCCTCTTGAAGACCCTGGAGGAACCTCCTCCGCATGTCATTTTCATACTGGCCACCACCGAGGCCCATAAGGTGCTGCCCACCATACTTTCCCGCTGCCAGCATTTCGATTTTCACCGTCTGTCACGCGGCGATGTGGTGGCGAAACTGGCCGATGTCTGTGTTGCCGAGAAGATAAATATTGAAAAGCAGTCTTTGCAGTTGATAGCCCGCAGTTCAACGGGAAGTTTGAGGGACGCTTATAACCTGCTGGAGCAGCTCACGACCTTTTACGGCAAGGATGTCAATTTTGCTCAGCTTCAGGCCATGCTGGGTATTACCGGGGACTGGCGTGTCAGGGAGATGGTAAAGCACATCCTTGAAAACGATCTTACGGCTGGAGTCAATACGCTGATTGACGTGAATAATGACGGCCTGGATCTGCACCAGTTCAACCGGGAGATGGTGGAATATTTACGATGCCTGCTGCTGGTCAAGACCGGTGCATCCGGGGCCGTGGACCTGCCTGAGGAGGATATAGCGGACCTCAAGGAGATAGCTTCTGCCGCTTCTCTGGCGCAAATCCTGGATACGGTTAAAGTCTTCGGTCAGATACAGCTTGGCAACCAGGATACCTCAACCCTGCCGCTCGAGCTGGCAGTGGTGGAATGCTATCTTCATCAGAAAGGCAGCCCTGCGCCGGCGTCTGCGACAGCGCCCGGTAGTGATGCTAAAAAGTCCCCGCCGCCGCCGGCTCAAGCTGTGCCCGGAAGCGATATCAAACGGTCTCCGCCGCCGGCGGCTCAAGCTGGAATTGATAATGGTATC
>JAFGOB010000074.1 GCA_016926695.1 Dehalococcoidales bacterium
CAAGTACAATGATCCCTCCGGCAAGTGGCCCAACTGGAGCAACATCGGTAAAGCCATTTCCAAGAGTTTTCAGACCGCCGTCAACGTCGTCAAAGAGAACATGGGCGTTGTCCACACTGTTCTTGATGTGGCCGGGATGATCCCCGGTGTAGGTGAAGCCTTTGATGCCGTAAACGGCGTTATCTATGCCGCTGAAGGTGATTTTACCAATGCAGGCCTTTCCTTTTCATCATGCATACCAGTGATCGGAAATGCTATTGGCGGAGTTAAGCTGGCTACTGCTGGCATTGGTGTGATAGCTACTGTTGCCAAAGGCATTGATAGAGCAACGAATACACATGATGTTTATCGTTCTATTGACAAGGCAAGTGGTTTAGTTGACTATATTGGTATGACGACTGACTTCCCTCGTCGTGTTGGAGAACAATTGAAAAAAGCTGGGAGAAATATCGAAAAAATACCTGGACTTACTAATTTATCTAGGATAGATGCTCGTGCTGTAGAACAGGCCTTAATTGAGTATCATGGACTATCCAAAAATGGAGGTACATTGACCAATAAAATTAATAGTATCGCCGCGACCAATCCAATTTATGACCAATCTATTAAGAGAGGTTGGGATTTGTTGTAGAAGTCTGGTTATTTTCAATAGGAGCCGTTATGCCATTACGAGCAAACATTGGCGACATCATTGAAATACCGACATCCAAGGGGTTTGCTTATGTTCAGTGTACCCATCAGATTGAAGAGGAACAGATAGCTGTTATTCGTGTTCTGGATGGTTTTTTTAAAAATCGTCCGATAGACTTTAATGAACTCGCGTACAACAAACATAAGTTCATAACAATTTTTCCACTTGATCTGGCGGTAAAACAAAATATTTTCGTAGTTGTTGGGCATGTAGCCGTGCCCAAAGAAGCCCAAAAGTTTCCACTCTTCCGTGCAGCTGGTGGTATTGATCGAAACGGGAACGTAATCAATTGGTGGTTATGGGATGGGATAAAAAGTTGGCGCGTTGATAAACTTTCTCCTGAACAGTATAAGTTACCTATTAAGTCCATCCCCAATGATACAGCGTTGATAGAAATGATAGAAGAAGGCTGGACTCCAGAAACCGATAAAATGCGCGGTATTTGTACCAATATTCCATCTGAAACAAATTCTTAGTAAATAACTCATTGCCACCAGCGTAAACGGTACCATCCGGTACATCCACACGGACCACCTCTCCGGGACCTCGGCTATGTCCGATGCCGCCGGGGACCAGATCAATAGTACCGTAACCTATTACTCGTTCGGTACCACGCGGTCCGGTTCCATCCCCACGGACCGGCTCTTTACCGGCCAGCGGCTTGTAGAGGGAATACGCTTAGATAAAACAAAGCATTGTTTCAGGGAGAGACCAAATCTGCCCTATCTCCACTACAACAATTACCCGGTAACTCCTTTTTTGCTACCCGTTTGCTAACCGGACTTTGAGACCTAAAAAAAATCAGCTTCAAAACAGGGTTACCAAGTTTTCTTATAATTCACCGTTTTGAAGCTGATTGCCTTGATTTTCCTAGCCCATGGCTTATCCCGTATGCGCTACCAATGGTAATCGAATTACCTCTCCTTCACAGGTTCTGAATTATCATTACCTTCTTTAACACGAATATGCTTGATTCGGACCGAGTTAGCTCTTACTCACCTTCATTGTTGACTTCCGTTGTTTCACCACAAAAAGTCTAGCTACCTCGCTTCGTAAATAACGCTGGACAAACGAATTGACCGTGCCGTCTGGATATAGAATATGGTTACCGATCAACAGCTTCATTTTCTGTTCCAACACCGATTCGGAGCAAGGAACGCCGGCCTTAGCCTTAAGCTCAGTCAAACGAAAGTGGGAGTTTTCCCAGAGCCATTCCCAGATTTCATTATCGGAAGCACCCGCAAGATTGGTCAACTCATCAATAGATTGCACATCAAGGTTAGACCAGCCGATGATAATCTTAATGAGTTCCGGGTTATCCGCTATTATCAGCACCACTTCGGGCTTCTCATTCTGTTTGAACCAGTTAAGTTTTTCTGCAAAGAGACTTTCAGACATACTTTCCCTACAAAACACAGTTGCAGTGTCCCAGACTATTTTCAAGCCCGCACCTTTGCCATAGTTCCTTTTCTTCCAAGCACAGAGCGATTTCCATTTGGGGGCGCACACCTCTGGCGGTTTTGATTATATGTGAGTATATTTCATGCCTCATTGAAACTGACTACCGGGCCCGTCCGTCCGGAGAATTATTCTTATCATCAATGCTTATTGAAACAGGATTACGTATACCTAACTTTCTCTCCATTAACATGCGGGCAGCTTTATAGCTACATATTCCTCCGAGCGTAAGCCGATGTAGTGGCACTATTTGTAAAAGATGTTTGGTAAAAGCAGCATACGCTTCTTTCCATCCTTCGATGGGAATGATGGGCATCATGACGGCGCGCACCGGGTATCCTGCCAAAGCCGCCTGGCGCATCGCGTCTAACCGTTTAGTCACAGCAGGCACGTTCTCTTCGAAAATCCGGCATACCTCAGGGGGATTAACGCTCCAAGAGAGAATGGAATGGCTTTTATGCTCCAGTCCAATGAGCCGGTCAACGTTACCGCACTTGGTGAGGATCGTCAGGCGCGCAAAGGAATGGGCAGCGAAAAAAGGTATCATGATGGTGGAATAAGCCGTTAGAGAGTCAAGTGCTAGTGCATCCTGGAGCTTGCCGATGTAAAAGGCAGTCGGCTTCTGTAATCTGCGGGCTACGCGGTCAATCTCGGCAAGCATCTCCGGCAGATTTACATATATCTTGACCGTCGGAGAGAATTTCACTCCCTGCGTCCCGGCGAGATAACAATATTTACATCCATAAGGGCAAAATCCATAGGGCGAAAAGTGCCAGTAGTTGGGGCATGTGTTACCTTCCTCTTCGCTGAAACGGACTGCGTTCTTTAACTCACCGAAGACCAGAGTCTGTTTGCCTCTCCGGTGCAAAGTCAATGCATCGGTCTCGTTTAGCTCAATTCGGTTATGAGGCTTATCCAGGCATTCCACCAGATTAGCCTCAGGGTAAAGCCTGATAATACGCTCCAGATATCGCTTGCGCTCCGGGGTTGAGATGCTACCTTTAGCTAGATAAATTTGGGAAACCTTCAGGTAATCCGGACGGACAGGCTCGTAGTCTGAAGGCAACGATAAGTTATCATCAAACAAATTAGCCTGGCTAGGATTTTTTTTCACAATAATCCCCGTTTATCATCAGCTTATTTGGACTGCTTTATCGCCGGTAAGTCTTTCCCATCGCTTAATGATGACATCACAATATGCCGGACTAAGCTCCATTAAATACGCTTTACGGGATGCTTTCTCCGCCGCGATTAGTGTGGTACCTGAACCACCAAACGGATCGAAAACACCCGCTCCTTTTCCACTATACGCTTGCATAGAACGATAAGGGATTTCTACAGGACAGACCGCAGGATGCCCGAATTGCTCCATCTGATTGGTCACGGCTGGTATCTCCCAGACATCAGTATGATACTTCATCATATAATCACGGCCTTCACGCGTCATCTTTGGCATATCGCCAGATTTTTGATAGGCCAGCAATGCTTCCCATTCGAATGCAGGATAATAGCATGAATTACGGTGTATATGGGTATTTCTCGGTATCGCGTAATTAGCACCTGTCTTTTTCCAGATAATATTATCTAAAAAACTGAATCCATTCTCTTCAAAAAGAACAGGGTGGTGGCTTACGTGATTATGATGAGTAGTGCATCCATTCGATATGTTCCAAACGCAAACGCCTCCGGCTTTAAGAGTATCATGACAGTTCTGAATTATTTTACGCATATCTTCAAGATAGACCGGATACTCCTCCCAATGAGAAAATGGTTTGTGGTTGAAACAAGGAGGACCACCGAAAACATGGTCCAGGATTCGTCCTTCTGTAAGCAGCATTACAGCCTCTTTGTCTCTTGAGTCGCCACAGAGAAGCCTGTGATTTCCCAAAGTAAATATATCGCCAGGCTTTGTCACTACGCCTGTATTGATAATTTCGGGAACCACATTTTCTTCATCATCCTCTTCGAGGATAAACCGCCGTATTTCTTCATCATTGAAGCCCAAGCTTTTAACGTCGACATCTTCTGATCTTAGTTCTTCTAGGACTTCTCTTAGCTTGGTAAAATCCCAATCAGCAATCTCGGCAGTTTTATTATCGGCAACAGCGAAAGCCCGCCGTTTAACGTCAGTCATCTCGATGGTGATTACCGGGACTACTTCAAAGCCAAGTTTTTAAGCTGCCTTCCACCTGGTATGCCCGGCAATAATAGTGAAATCCTGGTCGCACAGAATAGGAACATTAAAACCGAATGAGCGAATACTTTCGGCTACAGCTTCCACAGCGTGGTCATTTAGCCTTGGATTATTTTCCCAGGGACTCAATTTTATAAGCTCGATTTCCTTGACCTGAAGCACGATATCAGACCTCTGTTAGATTTCGTGACAGAACATATGTACTATTTTAGTAGCTCGGATTTTCATTGTCAAGAGCATTTTGTCGCTCTCTTTTTATGGTTACTGGATTTTTGCCAAATCTTCAATGAAGAGAAAGCAACTTTTGCAAACCTGGCATACGCTCTTTCTTCTCGAAAAAACTCGGCCAACATTTCCTGCGGCTATTCTGCTCATAGTGTTGACTTAACAAGTAGTATCGCTGGTAAGGTCAGGGCACCAGCCAAGAGCTTGACAATTGACCTGAAGAAGCTTGGTTACGGAGGCAGCGCGGAGCGAACAGGCAATACTCAGGAAAATTCGGCACTGGTTCAGCTGCTTCCCCAAAAACCAGAGAACAAGCGCTCTAATTTTCCAGAGACGACCAGATATACCGAAACAGCGGCACAACCGCAACCGATGGATACATGGCAACTCCCTGGAACATCAGTCTCCGGTTGACCTTTCAGGAACATCGGTGTCAGAATGGTCAGAACAGTTCCCGTGTAGCTTTTCACCAGGTTGGGGTAATTCCATAATCAACAGCGGAATCCAGACCGCGGTTACCCGAAAAAACAGGAGTAGCTACAGCAGGATCCAAATCGTTATTATTGTTGCCTCTATAGTCACATCAAGACCAGCTTTCCCAGAGTGATTGGGAGTAGGTCAAGGTCAGAAATACAGGGAGATCACAAATGATAGAAAAAGCCAAACCAGGAATGGCTACAGGAAAGATGAAATCATTTCTGAAAGGGCTTGGCTTCATGAGTTCCAGCAGCGGTGATGGCAATTCCTCGGTAGTGGACGTGAAAAACGGCAGGATACTCAGGATCAGGCCTTTATATTATAACTGGAAATATGACACTGACCAATTCAACCCCTGGGAGATGAGAGCGCGGGGAAGTGTTTTCAAGCCGATGATGAAAACGCTGGCGCCTCCCTATAGCCTGGCATACAAAAAGAGGGTATATTCTCCTAACAGGATTCTCTATCCTTTAAAGAGATCCGATTGGGACCCTGCCGGCGAGAGAAATCCGGGTAACAGGGGTAAAAGCGGTTATGTCAGAATCTCGTGGGATGAAGCCCTGGAAATAGTAGCCAGTGAAATAAAGAGGGTAAAGGAAGAATACGGATCATACTCCATCCTTTCTCAATCTGACGGGCACGGAGAAACCAAAGTCATCCACGGCACGCATGGCTGCCAAAACAATCTCCTGTCATTACTGGGCGGTTCTACAACACAAATCCGAAATGCGGATAGCTGGGAAGGCTGGTATTGGGGCGCCAAGCACGTCTGGGGAATGGAGCCAGTGGGACAGCAGGATCCGGTGACAAATGTGATACCCGACATCGCCCAACATACAGATATGGTTTTGTTCTGGGGCTGCGACCCTGAAACAACTCCCTGGGGCTTCGATGGGCAGATGGCCAGCCGGGTTTGCTACTGGTGGACGGAACTGGGAATTAAGTCCGTTTATATCTGTCCGGAACTGAATTACGGGGCAGCCGTTCACGCTGACAAGTGGATCCCGATATTACCGGGTACCGATGCTGCTCTGCATCTTGCACTGGCCTATGTCTGGATGAAAGAAGGAACTTACGACAAAGAGTACGTGGCCACCCATACCTTCGGCTTTGAAAAATTCGAGGAGTATGTTCTGGGTAAAGAGGACGGGGTCCCCAAGACACCAGCATGGGCTGCTGAAAAAACGAGTATAGCGGAATGGACGATCAAAGCCCTGGCAAGGGAATGGGCAGCAACGAAGACAACGATTGCACACGGTAACGGCGGTCCCGGTATAAGAGGGCCGTATGCAACGGAAAACGGCCGTCTTGAAATTCTACTTTTAGCCATGCAGGGCATCGGCAAACCCGGAATCCACCAGGTTAAAATGCTCGAATGGGGTCGCCGTTGCTCGGACAGGCTAGACCCAATGCCCCTGGGCAAGATAAGACCAAATGTTTTTTCGGTATACACCGGGGCTATGAAGTTCGCGGCTGTTAAAAATCAGAAGGAGGAAAAAGACGCAAGTCCACAAGCCCGAAAAGGCGCGGATGTCCCCAGGCAGTTCATTCCCAAAAACCTTATCCATGACGCTCTCCTCCACCCTCCTATCAGCTGGTACGGTACGACCTCAGCGGTTACACCTCTGGAAAACCAGTTCGTGAAATACACCTACCCGGCGGAGGGCTGTCCGGAAATCCACATGATCTGGACGGACACGCCCTGCTGGATAACATGCTGGAATGATACCAATACCTATATCAAGGCGCTCAGAAGCCCGAAGATCGAGTTTATCATAGCCCAGCACCCCTGGCTGGAGAACGATTGCCTGTTTGCCGATATCATCCTCCCGGTGAATACCAAGTTTGAAGAACAGGATATAGCCGAAGACAATATGAACGGGCAATTTCATGTCATATTGCACGAGAGTAAATGCATCGAACCTATCGGAGAATCGAAGAGCGATTATGAAATAGTCTGCATGATAGCGGAAAGGCTTGGCTTACTCAAAGAGTACACCGAAGGTAAAACTGTTGAAGAGTTACAAAGACAAGGCTTCGAGAATTCAGGAGCGCAGGAACTGGTTTCTTACGAAGAGTTTACGCAAAAGGGGTATTTTGTAATCCCGACTGACCCGGACTGGAAGAACTATCCTGCGGGGCTGGCAGGGTTTTACAAAGACCCGGAGAACAATCCTTTAAAGACCCCTTCCGGCAAAATAGAGTTCTATGCCCAGAATTTAGCCAAGTATTTCCCTGACGACCAGGAAAGGCCACCGGTCCCGCACTGGATTGAAAAAGGGGAGAGCCATGACGAGCGGCTCTCCAGCGAAAGGGCGAAGAAATATCCATTACTCCTCATGTCCAACCATGGCAGATGGAGAGTCCATGCCAACCACGATGATATCACCTGGACCAGGGAAATACCGACGTGTAAGGTGACCGGGCCTGACGGCTACAAATATGAGCCCTTGTGGCTTAATCCGGCAGATGCGGCCAGGGCAAATATCGAACATGGCGATGTTGTTAAAATATATAATGAAAGAGGTGCTGTTCTTGGAGGAGCATATATAACCGAGCGGATGATGCCCGGCGTGGTTTACATGGACCATGGAGCAAGATATGATCCCATAGTCCCCGGAGAACTTGACCGGGGAGGGGCGATCAATACGATCACCCCACACAATAGAACCTCAAAAAACGCTACGGGAATGGTCGTAAGCGGGTTCCTGGTAGGGATTGAGAAAGCTGATCTAGATGATTTGAGAAGAAAATATCCTGAAGCTTTTACCAGGCAGTATCACCCGGGTTCCGGCTTGCGCTTTGAGCGGGCTCTGGTAAAAAACAGCCTGTTCATAAAATGATGAATCAATAACAGCCAGGAGATCATCTGACAGTTGAGACCTCCCGGACAGCGGTACCTGCCAGCTGCAGCTTACTTAGTATCTTATCGTTCACTAATGACGTGCTGTCCAGAAGCGCCTGGTGCGGCGCCTTGCTGAAGCGAGAGCTGTAGATGAACCCCAAAAAGCGAAGGCACTGGCTGTACAGAGGATTACAACAATACTACCCAACCTTATCGCTCATTCAGAAACAAACCTGCGTCAACGGGGACAATACCACTGATGCGATCGATTCGATAAGTAACATGAGCAGGCGCCGGCAACCCGACAAAGGTTATTACAGCCCTTTTTCGCATCGATGTTGAACGATTACGCCGTACAAGACTAAAATGGACAGCAATCACAATTCCCAGCTCAGTGTGCTGGACCAGAAATCAGATGGAGGTGCCAGATGGCCGAACTGAAGTACAAAAAATATATCGTGGAAGATTACATCCCCGCCAGAGAAGAACTCAATAAATCCGCCGATGATCCGGAAAGACTGACGAGACTGTCACAGATTGTCAGATTAGGTGACGATATTGTCAAAGGGTCTTTGAACGTAGGTCTTCTCTGGGCATTAAGGACATCATCCAAGGAACAGGAACTGGCAGCCCATACTCATGACTACAATGAAATCCTGGGCTGGATCGGGAC
>JAFGOB010000075.1 GCA_016926695.1 Dehalococcoidales bacterium
AGTGGTGGAATGGCAGACACGGCAGTCTCAAAAACTGCTGAGGGGCAACTCTCGTGTCGGTTCGAATCCGACCTCCGGCACCATATCACGATGAATCGCCATTTTTGAAGCTAAATCCAGTGGTTATTCAGGTACAAAACCAAAAAAAGCTAATAAAAAGCTAATCAACTCTATTAATGACCCTATTTTCAGGCGTGATTTTCGGCCTGATAATGTTATCGAACTTCTCCGCCGCGGCTTCCTGTAGACCGGGTAAGACCGTTGAATAGATATCCAACGTCATGCTAATACTGCTATGCCCTAATCTCTCTTGAACGATCTTAGGGTGAACTCCGGCCTTGAGCATAATAGTAGCATGAGAATGCCTGGCGTCATGGAGTCGAACAGGCTTAACTCCAGCCTTCTTAATAACATCGTTCCATGCGCGAGTGACCGTATTCGGCCTGATTGGTGAACCGTCGCTACGCTGGAAAATCAACTCACTATCATCGAAGGATAAATCAAGTTCCCGATACTTCCGTTCCCGTTTCTCCCGGTAGTCTTTAAGTACGAGGATGACCGAGGGCGAAAGAGCGATGGTTCTCCGGCTTCTCTCTGTCTTTGGTTCAGTAAAAATGTATCGACCATTCTTCAATCGATGCATACCCCTTGATACGTAAAGCTGGCAATAGAGGAAGTCGATATCTGACCATCTAAGTGCCAGCAACTCTGATCGGCGCATACCGGTATAGATAGCCAGGAAGTAAAATTCATAGTATGGGCTATCCTGGGCAACTTCGAGGAATCGGTTAATATCATCCTCATCCCAAACCTGCATATCCAGCCGGGGGATCCTGGGCGGGTCCACGCCGTCAGCCGGGTTACGATACAGCAAGCCTCTCTTGATAGCCGTTTCCATGGCCTTATGAATGACTGAATGCATTTGATTGATCGAGCGAGGGGCGAGTCCCTCCCTGCTTTTTACGGCATAAAGGTTCTGGATATGCTCAGGCCGGAGCCTTGTTACAGTCAGCCTTCCCAAGGTAGGTATAACATGCTTCATAATGATACCTTGGTACCGCTCAAACGTACGAGGGGCTACATTGGCCTCATAGCCCTCAATCCAGCTTTTCAAATATTCCGCGACTGTGGTTTTGCCGGGTTTGACGAAAGTCCCGGTATCAAGTTGCCGGAGTAGTTCTGTCAGGCGTTGTTCAGCCTCTTTTTTATCACCCTTGACGCTGATCCATTGCTGGACAGGCTTACCGGTAGTTGGATCCTTCCCCATATTTAAGACGATAGTATAGCTATTCTTGTACCTCTTTACAATGTGACCTCTCATCAAGCACTCCTTCTGCGAGGATTGTCTCGCATGTATTGACTTACACCACATGATTTGGAGCAATATTGCTGATTTTTCCGTGATGGGCTGAAGAATTTCCGGCAATTTTCATTTGCGCATTCTCTTAATTTACCATTGTCAATGATGTGCTGAAAGAATTGTAACCACATGGTACCTAGCAGGCCGTCAGCTAAATAGGCAGGCAGCCAAACTCCCATCAGGGAGTTTGTACTTAGTTTATTTGTAAGGCCGGTACTTAACCCAGTTCTTCTAAATGCATCATTGATGCTTCCGACAACCAAAGCTATAGCTGCATGCTCTACACCTTTATTTGATCCCAAAGAAGGGGAATAATTACGAATATCGGTAACGATGTTATTACGCTTATTGTGTAACCAGTTCGCATCTTCCTCAGTACGGACAAATTTATTAGGTTCCTCGACTAAGAAATAATGATATTCATGATATTTTTCCTGTAATTCAAATAGTTCTGTTAGATGTTCCCTTAATTTCTGGTGGGAATCAGCATCCCCGAGCAACTTATATGCCTTTACGGCTGAAGCCATTCTGTTGGATTCCCATAAGATATGGTTGATTGTAAGAGGGCAATTAGGGGGATCATGAAAAGGAGGCAGGTTCACTTTCAAAAAAGGGATTAAGGGTGGATTAAACCAGGGGGGGCCGTATTTATTTACGAAATTGATTACGCGTTTAATGACTTGAGTAGAGCTGCGACCTTGATACACCAATTGACTTAAATAACAATACTCTAGATAGATGTTTGGATTTTCTGACATCGGATCGTAGTATGATGAATCAACTGCATGCCCTAAAGGAGTAATACGGTATTCAGGGTCATTCTTTTTGGGCCACTTGACACCTATTGGCACAAGTAAGCGTTTGTAATCATCGCCGAAATAATTACGTATAAAGGGATAAAAGCCTAGATAATCCGCGTATGGATCTGTTGTATCTTCAAGATAACCTTCTTTGTAGTCCTTAAATCCGGGACCATAAATACGCATCCCTTCTTCCATATCTAGCAAAACTGGTTCATAATCAGGATTTTTTACTCCATGTTCCTCCCACCATTCTTCGGGAGTTTCCTTTAATCCCCATTCCCATCGTTTTGATACTTCTCCTGAAACATACATATCCTGCCACATAATTTGCCTCCAAATTAACCGAATATGTTAACCTTATGGATTATCAAATTGGTTAATCTATTATCAATCATGTGGTATGATTAACCAATGATAGATTTCATTCGGTTAATACCATTATTATCATAAATGAAAAGGCAATTAGTGTCAAGAGGGGGTATTTTGTTTACTAATAGGGTTAGAGAAATCAGGCTGGAGAAAGGAATGAGTCAGAGCTACCTCGCTCGTATGGTGGGTGTGGCCGAACCGAATCTATCCCAAATTGAACGCGGGCAACGTGCCCCATGGCCAAAACTGAAACGTGAAATTGCACAAGTCTTGAAGATTTCTCAAGAAGAAATTTTTCCAGAGGTGCCAAATGAGTGAAAAAATGACCATGAGCATCCCAGAATTTGCCAAAGCGGCGGGTATAGGTCGCTCATTAGCTTACGATTTAGCGCGCCGGGATGCCTTGCCAGTGAAAACAATTCATTTGGGTGGTCGCCTGGTCGTTTCGCGCCTAGCTTGGGAAAAACTCCTGAACGAGCAAAGGGTCGAACATAAGCCTGGAGCTACTGATTGATTACAAATGTGAATGAATATTACCAGCTACCATTATCATTTCACCGGCCAACGTGTGACGAGTGCGGTTGGGTGTTTGACGATCTGGTAGTTTTGTACCAGTTATATTGCGGTAGCATCTATGTTCTTTGCCCTGAGTGTGCTCGGAAAATCGGTTGGTATTTATTCACGGATGGGAATCTTGGCATGGCAAACGTAAAGGGGGATTCAAATGACCATGACCACCATTAAACTCTCACCGTTGAAGCTACTAACCTTGGGTTATCCGGTAATTCCATCCGGCGGCGGGGATTCAGGTAAAGCACCATTGGTAGGCTGGGATAAATACCAGAGTGAAATGCCTACGGAAGATGATCTCGAACGTTGGGAACGTGAGTTTCATCCGAATCTATGGGGAATTGTGACCGGAGAAATATCGGGCGTGGTTGTTGTGGACGTTGACGATCCCGCTCTATGTGAATTGTTTAAGGGAGTAGGCTATCCACACATAAAGACACCACGTGGCGGTTTCCACTACTGGTTTCAGTATCCGGGGCATTTCGTGAAAACGTGTGCGGGGATTCTCCCTCATATCGACATTCGCGGCGATGGCGGCTTTGTAAATGTCACAGGTAGTCGTAAAGACGGCGAGTATCAGACACTGATAACGCCTATCCTTACCGCGCTTATCCGATGGGAGCGTATGCCGGTCCCGATTCTCAATGCGATGAAAAACGGGAATGAGCATAAACCGGCTGGACCCGCACAACCGGGAACAAAAATTTACGAACACGAGGGACGAAACGCAGCACTTACCAAGGAAGCCGGTAGACTCGCTGGTATCTACCACGATGAAAACATAGTCCGGGAAATGGTACAGGCATACAATCAAGTTGTATGCGTTCCACCAATAGAGGATGAAGAGTTAGAGGAAACGGTTTTTACGAGCGTAAGGAAGTGGGTAAATACTGGTAATAATAATTCTTTTATTAATATTACCTCTAAAGAACGCGATGAGGCTAAAAAGGAACAACCCCCGGAACAACTCGGAACAACTAGTGAAAAACAATGGGGTAAATTCTCTGAGAAATTTGACCAAATTATGCGTAATGCGGGTGGAGGATGGCAGAGCAAACGGGATATAGCGGAACAACTTGGAACAACCTCGAAAGACAGAGGTTTTCGCAGTTTATTACAGCGCCGGCGTGAAGACGACAGGATACGAGTACATAATAGCAGACCTGATCTTATTCAGTGGATTAATCGAGAGTATCAAGTAACTGAACTTACCAGCGATGATAAGCAAACATTCCTTGACGTCCTTTTACCGCTTCGTATAAATGACCTTGTGAAAATTCCGCCTGGCTCGGTTATTGCCATAGCCGGTTACACATCTTCCGGTAAGACTTCCCTATTAATGGAAGCAGCGGAACTCAATGTATTTTCTCAGTCAATGCCCGTTTACTACTGGTACAACGAAATGTCCGAAGATCGTATGAAAAATAGGTGCAGCGATTTTCCGATGCTGTATAAGGCGTTTGGCGAGGGAAAGTTCGTACCAGCCCGGCAAGGTGATTTTGAATTTGAAGATGTGATTGTTCCCGATGCCATCAACATTATCGATTACATAGACCGTGACGATAATTTATACCTGATAGGTCAGGATATAAAACGATTACAAGCCAGGTTATCCACCGGAATTGTCATATTCGGACTCCAAAAGCCGAAAAACCGTGATTTTGGATACGGCGGAATATCCAGCGCAAAGCTAAGTAACTTATATATTTCATTGGACGTTAAAACCCAATACGAAAAATCGATGGTCGGCGAAGCTCGAATTGTCAAAGCCAAAGATTGGGTAGACGGTAATCCTAATGGAATGAAATGCTCCTATCATACCGGAGGCCGATATGGGCGTTTGTTCATAGATAGCGAATGGATAAGGGATAACAGACTTGAGGCGTAACCATGAATGGATTTGAAATGGAATCGGAAATGGACAAAATAGAAAGCGGCGAGTATTTCTGGTGCAAAGGGCATATAGGAGCGGTCCCGATAAACGAAATCAGCCCGGATCGCCGGTATTGTCTGGACTGCTACAACGTATTAAAAGCGGAAGCCTCACAATCTGGTTCATGGCGAAAAGCGTCATGGATACCGAAAGATAATACCGGGAAACTCTCAGGAAGCCATCATACAGCCATGGAGAACAATAAGAAGCCTGTAACAACCCTATGGATGGTAAAAGATACTACCCTGCCGGATGTTACAGTACCAGAGGCCGATTTTATAAAGCCACAGGAGTATGAATGGACACCAGACGCCGTAATATCCAGGTGCCGGGAGTTGGCAAGTCAAGGGATATCCACCCGGTCGATATCCGCCCAACTTGAAAAAGAGGGTGTCCGAATATCCCATATGACGGTAGCACGGAAACTACAAAGCTCAATAGATTAAAACCGAACCAGATAATTAATTAATGACAACCACCTCCCCACCTAAACCCCATGTAAGCCCCAAAAAAGGCGGAGGCCGCTTGCCTCCTTTTCAACTTTTTCGCTTTGTCTACGCTCAGATCTCGACTAGTGAAAGAAAAATATAGGTGATATGGTATTGTACCGCTGGTCTGGGAATACGTCAACCTGCCAGAAGACCCGAGAGAGGAATAGGTGCATTTACAAACCGGAAATAGGAGCCGCGTGCTGACTCCAGTTTCCGGTTTATGGCGCTAGTTCATCACGGCAAGGTGAATGATTAACGGAGTAGCCCCACCGCCGTAGTGATATTCGTCGTCATCCAGATTATGAATATCAATGACGATGCTGTACCCGGTTGACACGAGACCAGTGGGATGGTCGGGGGGTATGGTAATCGTCATGCTGGGATTGTTAACCGGGCCGTCCTTGGTGTCCCAGTAGCTCTCTTTGAACACAGGGACGCGGTTTCCCCAATCTTCCGAGTTGGTAAATCTAAGATTGGTTACATTGCATTCCAGTTCGACAACGATACCATCTTTGCTCCAGGGAAATTGCAAGTCCAAGCCAAACATGTCTCTTACCGTGGCTTCCTGGACCACCGTGAACGGCTGCCGGGAGAGGAGAGAGAACTCGACATCCACGGTAAAATCGTCGTTGTATACTTTGGTCGTCCACTTTTTGTTGTACGGCTGAACGTCGAATTCTTCTCCTATGACCAGGGTCACGGAGCAGTCACTCGGCGCGCGATTTGTTACTAGGAAAAAGAGGTAGTTGCCGTCCTTGACCATAAGCTTGACGGGGTTATGGTCAAGGCGCCCGTATTCGATCAGGCTGGAGCGGTTCTGATCTTCGGCGAGGATGTACCGTACGTCCACTCCGGAGGTTGGTTCTAAGGCTCTGACCGGGATCTCGAACTCTTTGGATGCCGGTCCCGTTATCTTGACACCGGTCACCGAGGCGGCATAGTTCCTGCCGGCGCTAGCCGGTGATGACAACGCGCTGTTATCACCGAGTTCCAGCTCAAGTTTTTCCGCTGCGAGTTCGTCGTATATGGCCGAGCCGTTGTTTTCCGTCTTTATCGTATTCTCGAAAATGGCACTGTAGGCGAACTCTTGGTAAAGCTCCGGCAGGGACTTCCCATTGGATTTGCAATAGGTCGCCAGATTCTCGAGCGCACTTCCGGAATTGGTCATGACATAAATGAACATTTCCTTGAAACTCAGACCGGAGTCCACCAGGAACTTGATGAAATGGGCGGTCTGGTAAGTATGGTATGTCTCGGAATCGTTTATGCCGCTCTTGAAGTAGGCTGGCTTGAGCCTTTCAGAAAGGCCGTTGCTCGTGGCAATATGAGCCGCGGCATAATCCGCGGTGGCTTCCATCCACCACCGGTCCATGGCCATGGAACCGAAACTCATATACTGGTTCTGCACAGCGTGAAAAAGCTCGTGGGCGGAGACTTTATGGAGTTCGTTTTCGTCGATATACGTGACCGGGATTTCGATGTTCTTGGAAAACCAGCCCCACTCGGCCTCCTTATCGGCGCCCCAGTCGTCGATATAGACCCTGGTGTGCTCGGGCAGCTTGAAACCGAGGTCTTCGTACGCTTCGTAGGCGTCGTAAAGCCCGGTCCTGACTATGGTGGCGTACTCATAAATCGGATCACCGGACACAGCCGGGCCTATCAGCGGCGCCTTGGCGTCCTTGTTGAAGTAGATGGTAAAGTGGGGCGCGGTTAAGGTGATGTTCTGCTCTTCCTTGACGAACATAGACCAAAGGCTGAGGTGGTCCGTTTTCACAGTCAGTTTGGCGTCTAACTCGTCAAGGTCGTAATCGACTTCCTGCCATTCGCCATATGTCTCGTTGAAATAAGCGACGGTTATCTGGTCCCCGGCTTCCGCTTCACCGTCGAGGATGGAGGGGTCGTAGGTGAACTCCAGCGTCAGTTCTTTATCGAATGTATCAACACCGGTTGTGGAAATGTCATACAGGCTCACCGGAGCGAACCCGCTGAAGCTGAAATCCCGGAGCTGGTCGATCTCCTCGATGGCTACCTTCGTGCCTTCGGTGAGAGTGTTCCCGGGAATGGTCAATACCACCCTGCCTTCTAGGTTCACGGTGTATTCCCTGTCCGGGGACGAAACGGTTACCGACGGCCCGGAAGGAGCTTCCTCCGAAGAACAGGAAACCAGTGGGAGAGAGCCAACTAGGCAAACCATGGCTAGAAGCAGGACAATGATTCTCGTTTTCATGCGCACGTGCTCCTCGTGAGTTAGTAATAAGCTGGAATCGGATTTCCGAGGGGCCGGAAACCGCGGATACCACACTTCAATCTTACGAGATGGCTGAGCGCGCAGCAATCCCGTTTAGAGAAGAGCCGGGTTAGAAAAATGTTAGAAAAACGGAAGTGGGAAAAATGGTCGGGGCGCCCGGATTCGAACCGATGTCCTTCTAAACCCCATGTAAGCCCTAAAAAAGGCGGAGGCCGCTTGCCTCCATTTCGGAGTTTATTTTACTCGTGTTTTTTCTTCCATGTCAGAAAGAAAGAATATTGGATGTTTGTTCATTTTAGACGTAGCTTCGAATAAATATCAATTGATATGTATCGATCCTTATTTCAACCCCCCTTTATTAGGACTATAGAAGTTATTCAGATTGCGATTATTGAGCCGGTTTCACCTTATCTAAATTTATATTTGATTCGCGGTTCAGATACTCTTTTGTGGAAACGACATTGATGATTCTTTGGGAAGAATCATCCATCAATAGACGACGTACTTCTTTCTGTTCTCTTAATGATTGAGATACGCTGAACTTCATCATATTTCCTTCAGAATCATGTACCTCATCTCCATTTTCCAAATCAATATCCCAGCAAACGATAGTATTAACCTGCGAAAAGGGATGATTGAATCTGGTGCGTAATATCGTAGTAAACTTGATAAACCTGCTTTCTGCCTCAGACGGTGGTCCAGGTAGAACCGACATAGGCTCCTCCTTTTTTTCTTTCTCTGTCTCGTTGAGGGAGGGTTCGACGGCGGGTTTAAAGTTGTCTATTGGATTTTCAAAGAGCTGTGCAATGGCCACTAATTCCTCAGATTTTTCCTCTTCATGATTGACGGGAGAAACGGTAAGAGGAAGGCTGAAATATCGTTCTATTTTCCAGAAAAGGAATATTATGAGATACCCCAGACCGATACCGGTAGCAATTATGCCGAGGATGGAAATGACCCAGACCCAAATGGGCATATCAATCATCAGATACCTCCATGCGGCTTGTGTCCAAAGAGCCAGCAGGAATTCCCATCTGCTGAGCAACCCAATCTAGTAATAGACTAACGTTAATCGCCTGCGTTGAATCTAGAATGCATCCCTGATTGCTTGTCGGAATCGGTCAAATTCTTCACGCCGGATGTAATCTTCGCTTTGCTGAGCCATCTTTTCTTCGTTTTCAGCTTTGTATGCTTCGAGTTCATCCTTGGTGGCAACGAGATACATTACTTGATCTCGCTCGGTAGTCAGTTCACCACGTAGCCTTTCAATCTCTTCGGATAACGCGGAAATCTTCTCGCCATTTTCGTCCTTACCGATTTCCAAACCTGTAGCTTCGATGAAATTTCCGAAAGCTAGCATCATTGCTTTGAAGCTTGTTTTGAGCTCTTCGAATTCTGGTACTGGTGCGGACATTGTCATCCGTTTATCGCCTGTAACGATATCCACTCTGGTGGTCTCTTCCTCTGGGGTTGTGGTTGTCTCAAGTTGCAGATCCGCCTCCTCCTCTGAAACGGGTTGTTCAATCTTTTGTTCTTCCAGTTCGGAATTAGGCTCTTGAGTTTCACGATTTAATTCCTCGTTCATAGAAGCGATTGGCTCTCTCTCCTCGACCATGATGATTATCCTCCTTTTAAAAATGAGGTTTTACGTAAAAAAGATGTAAATGAAATGTACTCTTTACGATAGTATTTGTCAATTCATGAAAATATGTTCCTAAAAATCTTTTCGTAATCAGGTAAAATCCAAGCGAAAAGTCACCACTATACAAAGTAAAGTATTATTTCAAGTGGAGTTCGACTTTAATGGTGAAAAAACCGAGCATAATTACTGGCCGGCTTTCCTCTTTGGATCAAACTAAAAAGACTCTATCGGAAGTGGTAGTGGGACGTCTTTCGTATACAAACAAGAACACGTTGCATCAAACTGCCGCAGACGGCAATAGCACCATCCTCTTGCGCAGCATAAATCAGGAGATAATGGACGTAACTGCTCAGCTTTATCATAATCGCTGATAGCGACTTCGTATTCTCCTAACGCGCTATAGACATTGCCGCGGTTGAAATATGCTTCAGCCCCTTCGGGATCCAGTTCAATCGCGGTAGAACAATCGCCAAGAGCATCTTGATAATTACCCAAGGCATTATAATCTTTTGCTCTATTTATATAGGCATCTTCCAGGTTGGGATTGATGCCTATCGCAGTCTCATAATCCCTGATAGCCTGGGTAAGTTTACCCAATTCATCGTACGCACACCCGCGGTTGTAATATGCTTCCGTATCGGCGGGTGCCAAGTCGATTGCTTTTGAGTATTCTTGTATAGCCATTTTGTTTTTACCCATTTTATGAAAGACCCAATCGCGGTTAACATAGGCATCATTGAGCAGAGGGTTCAGGTGAATGGCTTTGGTGTAATTTTCCAGCGCTTTTTTGAAATTACCCCAATTGGTATGTATATAACCACGATCATCATAAGCATCAGCATATCCGGGGTTTTTAACGATTAATTCATTATATTGTTCTAATGCTTCTTTTAGTTGGCTTTCAGAAAACATAAAAACCGACCTACGAAGGTCGGTTTCACCATTGGCTCCCTGCCATCTAGGTGACCAGATACGGGTGGCAGTTCATCGCTCCCTGTAATGGTTCACATATATAATTAAGCTAATTATGTATACCATGACCGATAATGGGATTATAATGGGAATTTATAAACATTTGGTTAGAAAAGTTAGGATAGACAAAACATATCAACAAGAACACTGTAATCGCTTTGGCTAAATGGCTACTTAATACCCATCTAAACCCTTGTCCTAACAGACAAACAAAGGTAAGATTAGGGCAAGGCTTTTAAACTTATCTACCCCAAGTTTTACCAAGTTTTCACGCGTGGTTTTCAGATAGAAGGCTTCTTCTTGCCTCCAAATTTGAGCTTGATCACCAGCCGCATGAACTTCAGTTTCGGAACACCATATCCTCATACTATAAAAATCATCTGAGTGCAGCGTGCGGAAGGGGAAGTTAAACCAACTAAATTGCTTTTCAATCGAGAAAGGTTCAATTTGAGTAAAGTATTACCCTTACCATTATAGCTAGCGAGTAAAGAAACTACTTTACGGTTGAAGCTAAATATATTTTTTTCCTTCATGCAGTGTGGGAGGGTTTAATCCTATTTTAAGTAAAACTGCCATTTTAGGACATCGTATCTATGATTCTACCTTGTATATTCAATCCACATTGAGGATCACCAATACTACTATAGTGACGATGATGGCGAAAAAAAATATAAACCAAGCAACACTTGCTACTCGAGGGTTTATTTGCTCTTCAAGTTGTTGGCTTGTAAATCGTCAGGGGAAATGGGACACAATCGAGACATAAGTTAATGGACGCTTGAGGGAGTTGTCCCTGCTCCGATGAAGAAGTAAAGTAACGGATGAAAAGGAGCAGGAAAATGACCCAGGGGATAGACAATATCTGGCAAGCTGCAGCCAGGACTCAGCAAACAAAGCAACTTATCCGGGATATCAAGCGTATCACCCGCCGCAAGTTCACCGCCGAAGAGAAGATCCGCATTGTGTTGGAAGGTTTTCGGAGTAACACTCCCATTCGGGACCTCTGCCGTCGTGAAGGCATCAAGCCGAGCACCTACTATACCTGGCTGAAAGACTTCATGGAAGCCGGTAAAGAGAGACTCACCAGGGATATCAGCCGCGATGCCACCAAGGCCGAGATCCAGGAGCTCAAGCGTGATAATGCCAGGTTGAAAACGCTGGTAGCCGCGCTTTCTCTCCAGGTGCATGTTCTGAAAAAACAGCGCCCCCCGACCTCGAATAAAGGGAAGGTACAGGCGAGTGAGCGCTGTTGAGAAGAACGAAATACTGGCTCTGGTTGCGGATGCGGGATTGCCGCGGCGAAAAGCCCTGGAGCACCTTGGACTTCCCAGAAGCACTTATTACCAGTGGCTGAAGCGACCGGGCGATGGCAGGCTACAGGACAAAAAGGGAGGCTCTGCGATACCCTGGAACAAATTGAAACCTGTAGAAGCAGCGAGGATATTAGCCACGGCGCGGGCCTCTCCGGAGCTATCCTGCCGGCATCTGGCCCTGCGGATAGTTGATAGTGAAAGGTGGTATGTATCAGAGAGCACCGTCTTCCGAATCCTGAAGCAGGAAGGCCTGATCAAACCTGCCGAGGTGATTGGTTTCAAGGCGGGGAAGGAATATCACCGCAAGACAAAGAGACCGAATGAGCTTTGGGCTACCGATTGCTCCCATATCAGGGTATTCGATTAGGGATGGTGTTACTTGGTGACGGTGATGGACGACTACAGCCGTTTCATACTGACCTGGGAGCTTAAGTCAGACATGGTCGCAGCCTCCCTTATCGACGTCGTCCAGAAGGCAGTGGACGCCACCGGGATGACGGATATACCGGTGGAAAATCGGACCGTGCTGCTCTCCGACAATGGCGCCGGCTATATCTCCCGGCAGTTTGGCGAATACCTGAGGCTTGTAGGCGTAAGGCATATAGTCTCCTCTCCCTACCATCCCCAGACTAACGGCAAGATCGAGAGATACCACCGCAGCCTCAAAGGCGAAATAAACCAGGTGCCCTAGGACATGCCGAGCGAATTAGAGAAGGCGATAGCTGCCTTTATCGAGTACTACAACTACCAGCGCTACCACGAGGGTCTGGGTGATGTGACGCCCTACGATGTTTATACCGGCAGGAATCTCGAAACACTGAGGAAAAGGAAGGAGGTCAAGAACAGGACCTTAGAGGAAAGAAGGGACTATAATAGGGCTGCCAGGGAGCAGGACAATCTCCAATAAGTGTCCGTTATCTCAAGTGGCTAAAGTGTCCCACTTTCGCTGACTACATACATATTTTTTTTATATTTCAGGATCACGCGAAGGTTAACCGGTTATCTCATCACGGGCGTGTAAATGCACCATTGTAATGCCGATTTCTACCGCTTCACGAACGTCATCCACAATTTCCTTTATCGTTAATGGAACATGTTTTGTCATTTGCTTTGTGGGTATCATGCCGGTTGGAGCAAGATTCAATATAGCATTCATCATATTTCTTTCACTAATTGTTCAAGTAACGCAATACATTTCGTTAAGCTCTCCAATATTCCCTTGTTATCGAGGTCTCATAATAGGTCTGAGCTACGGTACGGCATAAGGTTGTTCATTGTTTGTGCTGAAGTACAGCTATACTGGCGTTAAACTGACGGGCAACCTGAGCCAATACAAATCATGCAATCTGCTTGAACGTCAATTTTTTCTATTGATATTTCGGGCTTGATATAGTCTTTCTTTTGTTTCTGTTCCATGTTTGGTTCCTCCCAACCTTTTTTGTACCACACCGAAGCTGGCACAGTTTCTTTTCCGTCCGACTAAATCGAATGGAGCTTATTTGAAATCGGCGCCCCTTGGTGCAGGGATACCGTAGCTCAGCCCATTAAAATTAGTGTTATTACTATTCAACAAGTTTCATCTTTTCCAGACTCTGCAATGTGGCGGAAACATCTTGATACAATTCTTCAAAACTGGCTGAAAAC
>JAFGOB010000076.1 GCA_016926695.1 Dehalococcoidales bacterium
ACCATCCGATCAAGTCATCTTTTTGAACTGCCTACACGGTCACTAACCCCAAACTGGATACGGTCATAGAGTGCGAGCGTCAACAGTCTGCGCTTCTACAGATATACCAGGGATAGTTATTGCTGTTATTGTGGAGACTATTACAAATAAAATTCCCAACAATTTCTTATACAGACTAAACAATTTATCAACCTCCAATTAACTTAGGCATTTTTACTGTTTCCAGCCGAAGTAGCTCAGTTTTTTAGAAACATGCAACTCTAAATTGTCGCCTAATATATGTTGCCCGTTGACTGTATAATTGTATTGGACTGGATAATTATTCCCAACATAAATCTTCCAATCCCCTTCTTCAGGGAACTTGATAACGGCGGAAAACTGATTAGCGCCTTTTCTCAAATCTCCTACCCAGTTCAATTCTCCTTCAACTAATAGGCGATCTCCTGATACTCTTGTTGTTTTGTTGCCACTCGTTCTTTTTGAGAAAGTAATTTGAGCCGGAAAATCAGATAAATCATCATAGAAGGAATGAATATTACAGGTCAGTATGACTTCTTCTCCTGGCTTGGGAGCTTTAGAGATATCCAGTATCATGATTACCGGTTGAAATTCATTTAAGCCCAGTGTTCGCCCTCCTCCTTGTCCATAGCCGTAATAACCCAGGTAAGCCAGGGGACTTGAGTAAAACTCTCTGGTGCCGGTTATTGCCGCTGCATCTTTGCTGACCGCTACACGTATTTGGGTTTCTAAAGATTCCTGCCAGTCTTCCCCGGTGAAATAACCGGTAATGGCCCATACACCCTCTCTGGGAAGCTGGATTGTGCTGTGCAATTCAATTGTCTCACCAGCCTTCATTGAATCCTGCCAACTTGTATCGCCACCAATCCTCACTTCATCTGGAGAAACCGGCACTGCCGTTTCTGCCTCGGAAAAACTACCGTGAATATTCGCCCAGGTGAATTCTAACCAGAGCCGTACATTATCCAAATCCTTAGGAGCTATTTGAAAAGTCGGATGGCATATATATGGGGCTAAGATAATATCTGCTGTTTTACCCCAAAGAGGAACTTGTGATAGTGTAAGGGTTAATTGTTCAGGATCATCACTAGATCCGGAACGTACGATATGTGGCTTGCTGGATTCGGTTTGAAATAAACTGCATCCAGACACACAAAATAGGATTAAGACCAAAAAGACAATCGGAACAAACTTCATTTTCATACCTTTGTCCCCTATCTCAAGCTGAATACAAATGTTCCATTTGTTTAATTGATATTTATTATTGCGGCGATATATGTTAATAGAGCTTACAGGATAATTTAACAGTAATATTATAGCGATATTTTTCCATATAAAGTATTGTTTGTCAATAGTATAACTAAAGATCAGATATCATGTGAATATACATATATATTGAGACTGTAATACGATTGAACATTATCACTCCCCTCCCCAGGCACGGCATCGCCGTGCCGCTACGAGATCGTTTTCAGACTTTATAGTAACACTGGCAGGAGATATGGACGATTGTTTCGTATTTAGTATTTCGAGTTTATCCCGGTTGGTTATTGTCTTCTGGTTATTGTTTATTGTTTGTATCTTGTCCCTTGTATCTTGTTTTTTCACATCTTTCCCCTATTCTCTGTTACTACAACCCCCTTCAACCCCTGGCGGGCGGGTTAAAAACCGCGCCCCTACCTTTGGGTTGATCATCTGATTACCCGTACAAGTACTTTTCCGGGTGGTTCAGTCACTAACATCCTGGCTCATTTTCATTAACGGGTCTGCTCAATATATATTGGAGTGGCCGTTCCATCGAGTCATTATATCCACCAGTTTTCCCAATCCGGCTATCCCTTTTCTCGAAACTCATAACTCATCACTCAAAACTTGAAACTCGACACTCGAAACTTGAAACTCATAAAAAGGTGCCACCTAACGCTTTACAATAGTAGAACATGTGTGCTATAGTATACCCCGGCTGTTTATAATCTGCGGCGATAGGCCTTCTTCAACCGGTGAAAAGGCCGGGCTATTTAAAAAAGTAATTTTTGCGAAAACGAATCCATTGAACCTGAAAAGCTTTGTCCTCCCGGCTGGCATCTGTACCTTAACAACTGAATACTTCATCCCCGGACTGCTCCGCAGTTGATTTGCTCTGTATATGCTGGCAAGACTGGCGTTACTAAAAAAAAGTATATTGATTTGTTGGTGACTATCCAGCATACATAAAAAAACAGGAAAAGGCAGCAGCCAAATGCCAAATGCAGACAGGAGGCGGGGTATTATAACCTGTGCAGCGCAGCACCGGATCTTAACGCTATTTCAAGACGACCCTGAACTCCCACGGCCCCGCCCATTCCGCGACGGCATCAATCACCAGGACGATCTCTTCGGCTTCAGCCGCAGCGGTGGATGGAATAGCCCAGGTATGTCTCATGCCCTCGGCGTAGTATTCCACGAATGAGGGGCCGGTCTGTTCGAACCAGTTGCCGTCAATCGAGTACCTGGCCTGCAAGCTGTAGTCCTCAGAGGCAAAGAGGCCGGAAGAGTCTTCCTGTAAAGTGTAGCCCGGCGGAGGGCTGATGAAAGCCGTGACGGCTGTTCCGCCGGAGGTAATTTCGATTAGCTCCAGGGTTACCGTGATGCCGTTAACGGTCAATGAAGGGTCTGAACCTTCCGGTATGACATTACCGCCGGCGCCGGAGGATGAAGGGAGTATCTCGAAATAGACCGGTCCGGCCAGTGACAGGGGTACGGATATTCCCTGGTGGTAGACCTCTTCCATTTCGAGGTAGTAGCTTCCGGGGGCAGCACTGCGGCCTTTGTCGTCCTTCTGGTCCCAGGTGATGACGTACGAAACGCTCTGTCCGGGACCGATACTCCGTGCTATCTTACCCGCGTTAACGGTATAGACAGGCTGTCCGGTAGCGGTATCCATCAGGCTCAGAGATGGCGGGAAGTCCTCCAGGATTACGGTCCGGTCCGTGTTATTTTTCAGGTCTACCTCTATCACTACCTGCTCTCCGGGCAGATAGGAGGCCTTGTCCGTGGCGGCGCTGGGTTGCAGCCAGATGTAAACCGCCGGAGGGACGGCTGTTGGAGCCGGTACGGCCGTGGCCGCGGGGGCGGTCTCAGGCGCGGTAACGATGGCCGGAGTAACCACAGGGTACGGCGTGGGAACAATAGTAGCGGGTACCGCGGTACCCGCGGGCGCCGCGGCCGTGGTGGACGGGGCGGGCGTGGTCATAACGGGCCCGGTCCATTGAGCCGGCGGAGTCGGGGCTGGCGCCTGTAGTACCTGTTCGGAGGGAGAGGGCCTCAAAAGGGCGGCCCATAATATACCGCCTATTATGAAGATAAGCGCCGCTGCGGCTACTGCCTGGAAGGCCGGCGTCCGGGGGATCAGCCGCTGAAACCAGTTCAGCCCCGCTGCGCGGGAGGACTCCTTTTCCGCCAGTCTCTGAAGCAGTACGGCTTTCAGCCCGGAGGCGAACCGGGGGGATGGACTTACGCGCAGACCGATCATCTTTTGAGCGAAGTCCAGAGTGGATTTGAGGTCGTCGCTCATCGCCAGGTCTTGACTGGCTTCCTTACCGGCCAGCAGAAGGTCGAGCTGTTCTGAAAACCATTTTTCTTCTGTGAAATCCCTACCCATTTTCCCTCTCCCTGAAATTGTCCCTCAGCTTGCGTACGGCCCGGAAGACAATGATCCCGACATTGGACTCCGAAAGGTCCATCGTCCTGGCAATTTGCCGGTTGGTCATTTCAGCGCCGAACTTGAGCGAGATTATTTCCCGTTCAACCGGGGATAGACGGGCTATACAGCGGTTGAGTATCTGTATTTCCTCCGCTCTATCCAGTTCATCTTCAGGCGAATCTCCGGAAGGGATATCAGGTACGGGGTCTTCCAGGGGGACCGTCTGCCGTTTCTGGATTTTACGGTAATGATCGGTCAGGGTATTACGGGCTATGGTGAATATCCAGGTTGAAAAGCTGGCCTTCTCGGCCCGGTAACTTTTAAAATTGGTAAGGGCCTTTTCGAAGATAACGGATGTAATGTCCTCCGCCAGATGGTTGTCCGTGATGCGGTAACTGACGTAGCGAAAGACCCTGGGTAAATATTCCGCGTAAAAACGGCTGAAGACCTCGGCGGCGCTGTCACCGATTTTTTCCGCTATCTGTGCCTGGGTGAGTATTATCAGCAATTCAGACCTCGATACTGTTTTTACCCTTCTAATTATACGCAAAAAGTGATTGAGTATTACATAGGTTTTTATCCGTTTTACGATTTATTTATCACATTCGGTCTATTTGTGTTACAATAATAACCTTGTGATGAATGATAAAGAGCTTCAATACTGGGTGGGCTTCAGTTTAATACCCGGCATCGGTCGGGTGAAGTTTTCACAGCTTGAAAAATATTTCGGGAGGCTGGACAACGCCTGGAAGGCCGGGCCGGCTGATTTAAGGCAGGCGGGGCTGGAGCGGAATATCCTGAAGTCGATCGCGCTTTTCCGTCCCCGCATTGACCTGGATGCGGAAATGGAGAAGCTGGACAAGCAGGGAGTGAAGGCCTGTACCTGTCACGACAGCCTGTATCCCGCCAGGCTGAAGGAGATCTATGACTACCCGCCTGTAATATATGTGAAAGGGGAATTGACCACCCGGGATGAGTGGTGCATCGCGGTGGTGGGTACGCGCAGGGCCACGATTTACGGCCGCCAGGTAGCCCAGGAACTGGCGGCGGACCTGGCCCGCAGCAGCATAACCGTGGTCAGCGGGCTGGCCCGGGGTATAGATACCGTCGCACACCGGAGTACGCTGGAAGCCGGGGGCAGAACGATAGGCGTCTTCGGCTGCGGTCTGGATGTGATTTATCCCGCTGAAAATGCCTCTCTGGCCGGGAATATAGTACAGCACGGGGCAATAATCAGCGAATATCCCCTGGGCACCAAACCCAGGCCGGATAATTTCCCCAGGCGTAACCGTATCATGAGCGGTATGAGCCTGGGAGTACTGGTTATTGAAGCCGATCAGAGCAGCGGCGCTATTATCACCGCACGCATGGCGCTTGAACAGAACCGCGAGGTTTTTGCCGTTCCGGGCAGCATCCTTTCTCCGGTAAGCCGGGGGACCAATGCCCTGATAAAGGAAGGCGCCAAGCTGGTGCAAAGCTGCGATGATATCCTGGAAGAGCTAAATCTGACAGCCAGCGTTCACCAGATGGAAATGAAGGAGGCCATTCCCACTTCTGAAACGGAAGAGCTGCTTTTAAAATACCTGACCGCGGAACCGGTCCACATCGACGGTATTTGCCGGGCCAGCGGGCTGCCTGTTTCCACAGTCAGCAGCAATCTGGCTATAATGGAGTTGAAAGGACTGGTACGTCAGGTCAGCAGTATGAATTTCGTACTGGCCCGTGAAAATAGACAGGAATATGATGTAAGAGTTAAAGTAGAATAGCATTATGAAAGAAAAAGTTGTAATAGTTGAATCGCCGGCCAAAGCCAGGACACTGGAGAAGATCCTGGGAAAGGGCTACAGCCTGAAAGCCTCGCTGGGGCATATCCGTGACCTTCCCAAGAGTCAGATCGGTGTAGATATAGAAAAAGGATTCGTTCCCAGGTATGTCGTACCCACGGACAAGAAAAAGATCGTGACTGATCTCAAGTCAGCCGTTAAAGATGCTTCCGCGGTCTACCTGGCGACCGATCCCGACCGGGAAGGCGAGGCCATTTCCTGGCATCTTTCCGAGGTGATCAACGGCCATGCCGGCAACATTCCATACCGCAGGGTAGTCTTCCATGAAATAACCGATGAGGCTATTCGTGAGGCCTTTAAACATCCCCGTGAGATCGATATGCAGATGGTCAACGCGCAGCAGGCCCGCCGAATACTGGACAGGCTGGTGGGTTACAAGATCAGCCCCCTTCTCTGGCGCAAGGTCAAGCGCGGCCTGTCTGCCGGCAGGGTCCAGTCGGTGGCGGTCAGGATTATCGTTGATAGGGAAAGAGAGATAAAGGAATTTATCCCCGTTGAATACTGGAGCATCGAGGCTGAACTCAAAAAAAGCAGTGAAACCGGCGCGAAAGCTTCTTTCCGGGCGGGACTGGTAGGACTGCTGGACGGCACCAAGATTGAAATCCATAATGAGACCGAGGCCGAAAGCCTGAAAGCGAACCTGGAAAAGTCCCAGTACCATGTTCATAAGGTTACTACCAAACAGGTCTCCCGCGCTCCCGCTCCGCCTTTTATTACCAGCACCTTGCAGCAGGAGGCCTGGAGGCATCTGCGTTTTTCAGCCAGCCGGACGATGACCGTAGCCCAGCAGTTATATGAAGGTCTGCCGCTGGGCAGCGAGGGCAATGTCGGTCTTATCACCTATATGCGTACCGATTCCACCCACATAGCCGCTTCGGCTCTGAACGAGACGCGTGAGTATATCAATGAGAAATTCGGCGAGAAGTTCCTGCCTGCTAAACCGCGGGTTTTTGCCAGGACATCCAAAAATGCCCAGGAAGCACATGAAGCTATACGTCCGACCCGCTCTCACCGGGAGCCGGCCATGGTCAAACAATATCTCAATGATGCCCAGTTCAAACTTTATGAGCTGATCTGGAAGCGTATGGTGGCCAGCCAGATGGCAAACGCGCTGTTTGAGAATACCCAGGTGGATATCGATGCCCGCTGCCCGAAGCCCCGCGGCAGCTACCTTTTACGCACCGGCACCACCAGGATGCAGTTTGCCGGTTTTACCACGCTTTACACCGAAGGCCGCGACGAAGATGACAAAGAGGATCAAAAGGACCTGGCCCTGCCCAACCTGGCAAAGGGCGATCTTCTGGCGTTGCTGAAGCTGATGGCCGAACAGCACTTTACTCAGCCGCCTCCCCGCTACACCGAAGCTACTCTTATCAAGGCGCTAGAACAAAAAGGCATCGGACGTCCCAGCACCTATGCCCCCATTCTTACCACTATCCAGGACAGGGAGTATGTAACCAAGGCCAAGGGAGTATTCCAGCCGACCGAGCTGGGTTTCGTGGTAAATGATTTGTTGACCCAGAGCTTCCCGGACCTGATGAATATCGAGTTCACCGCCCGCATGGAAGAAGAGCTGGACGAGATCGCCCAAAAGAAAAAGGACTGGGTTAAGGTTGTTAAGGATTTCTATACCCCCATGGAAAAGGACCTGGAGCAGGCCCATGAGAATGTGGAAAGAGTCAAGCTCAGCGAAGAGATAACCGATGAGAAATGTCCCAAGTGCGGAAAACCCATGGCTGTCAAGAGCGGGCGTTTCGGGAAATTCCTGGCCTGCACCGGCTATCCCGAGTGTAAAAGCACTAAGCCTTTCCAGATCAAGACGGGTGCGAAATGCCCCGAATGCGGAAAGGATCTGGTACAGCGGATCAGCAAGAAAAAGAAACGCTTTTACGGCTGCAGCGGTTACCCTGAATGTACTTTTGCCACCTTTATGCAGCCCGTACCCAAACCCTGCCCTGAATGCGGCGGCTTGATGGTAGAGCAAAAGAATAAGATGGTGAAATGCACCAAGTGCAGTCACAAAGAGAAGGCGGAAGAGGAAACAGCGGCCGCCACAGTGGCCGCCACTGCGGCGGAAGCATCCGCGGTAACAGCCGCGAAAACAGCCTGATACCGGGCAGGAATGCGCCGGTTAAAACTTAAGAATTTTATACTGATAGTCTTATAACAGGTTGGCCTGCCGAGCGGGTAATGCCCTGTTAGCCGGAAGCCGGCTCCTGCGTTGCCTCGTACGGCCTGCCGGTGGTCCGGTCTTCACACGGACTTTTATGAGATTATCGGTACGTTCACCGAGGACTCAAAGTGCGAGAAGTCTTTAACCGCTACCTGGATTACCTGAGAGCAGAATGTAACGCCTCCGCCTATACCCTGCGTAACTATGAGACCGATTTGAGGGGTACCTTTAAGAGAGGAAACGGCAAGGGTTTCTTCCAGTTCCTCGTTCAAAAGAAAATCGCGGATTTCAGGGATGTGGATAAACAGACCATCCGTGATTATCTGGCCTGGCTGGTGGAACAGCATATCGATAAATCAAGTCTATCCCGCAAGCTGTCCGCTATCCGTTCTTTTTACCGCTACCTGCTGCGCGAGGGCATAATCTATCAAAGTCCCATACCCGTGAGTTCCAGCGGACGCCGGGGAGAGCGCTCCTCCATTTCTCCCAAGCAGGACAAGAAGCTTCCCGTTTTTCTGACTGAAGAGGAGATGCTGTGCCTGCTGTCACTGCCGGATGTCTCCCGTCCTGAAGGTCTGCGCGACAGGGCTATTCTGGAGCTGCTGTATGCCGCGGGCCTGCGTGTCAGCGAGGTCTGGCAACTGGACCTGGACAGCCTCGACCTGGATAGCCGGGAGATCAGGGTTACGGGCAAGGGTTCCAAGGAACGCATAGTGCTGATAGGCATACCGGCAGCCGATGCTCTTAAAGAATATATTAATAACGGAAGGCCCGCGCTGGCCGCTGTTAGGACCAGGAGCGCCATGTTTATTAATAAACAGGGCAAACGCCTGACCATGCGTGGAATACAGAAGATGATCAAACACTATTCCATAAAGGGAGGACTGGAGAAGGACGTTCATACTCATGTGCTGCGGCATACCTTCGCTACTCATATGCTGGATGGAGGCGCGGACCTGCGTGTGGTGCAGGAGCTACTGGGCCACGCCGATCTCTCTTCAACCCAGATTTATACCCATGTAACCAGGCAGCAGGCTCGAAAGGTGTACCTGGCGGCCCATCCTTTAGCCCGTGAAAAGGACGGCGCCGATGGAAATTGAGAAAAGAATCGCTGCCCTGCGACGTGATATGCCTGCACGTGGGGTCGATGCGGTCTGGGTTTCCCAGCCGGATAATTTGTTTTACCTCTCGGGCTGTGAAGGGCTGGAAGGCTATCTGCTGTTAACGCCGGAAAAAGCCGTTATAGCTACCGATTTTCGTTATGTGGAGCAGGCTGAAAGGCAGTCTGCGGGTTTTGAGATTTTCTGTATCAAGGGCCGAATGGCGGAGTGGCTTCCGGAGCTGGTTAAATACGGCAATCTCAGGAAGCTGGGATTTGAAGGCGGTCACCTCTCCTTCGCCTCTTATCAGATGCTTGGCGATATTTTGAAGAGTTCCGCCCTGCCAATCGAGCTTGTCCCCCTGGATGGGCTGGTTGAGACCGTCAGGGTTGTCAAAGAGGAAGAAGAGACCGGTTACATTATCAAGGCCGCCGCTATTACCGCATCTGCCCTGGACTATGTCGAGCGTGTACTCCGTCCCGGCGTGACCGAGGAAGCCCTGGCCTGGGAGATCGAAAAATTCATGCGGGACAGCGGCTCCCAGCAGCTCCCCTTCGATCCGATAGTGGCTGCCGGGCCGAACTCCGCTTTGCCCCACGCCAGGCCTTCCGGCCGTGCTATCCGTGCCGGAGAACCCGTCGTGGTCGATATCGGTTCAAAATACAGCAGCTACAGCAGCGATATGACGCGCACTTTTTGTATCGGTGAGAAGGATGATGTCTTTAAAAAGGTCTATGCAGTCGTCCTGGAAGCCCAGATGGAGGCTATTTCCGGGATAAAGGCCGGTATGACCGGAAGCGAGGCGGACGCCATAGCGCGGGGCGTAATAACCCGGGCCGGGTACGGCGAAGCCTTCGGGCACAGCCTCGGACACGGCATCGGACTGGTCGTCCATGAAAAACCGGGGGTGGGTCCCAATTCCACCGATATCCTGGCAAACGGTATGGTTTTTACCGTCGAGCCGGGCATATATATCAGCGGGTGGGGCGGGGTGCGCATTGAAGATGACGTCGTGATGGAAAATAATTCGCTGAGGGTGATATCATCCGCCCGGAAGTAAAACTACTACCTGATTGTGAAAATATCTATACATATAAACTCTTCTCCCTTGAGGGGAGAAGTTGGATGAGGGTGAGAAATAATAGGGCTAATTTTTGACCCCTCACCTTAATCCTCTCCCACAAGGGGCGAGGAAAAAAAGTATCAATATTTTTAAAACAAGCACTGCTGATGTGACGAACAGGGGAAAAAGAATTGTTAAAGGCCGATTTTCATATCCATTCCAGGTATTCCATGGACTGTAACACCTCCCTGGACCAGATTATCCGGACCTGTCTCCGTAAAAAGATCAACTGCGTGGCGATCGCCGATCACGGGGCTATTGAAGGCGCCCTCCAGTTGAAAAAAATCGCACCCTTCTACGTTATAGTGGCCGAGGAGATACTGACGACCCGTGGCGAAATCATGGGGATGTTTCTCCGGGAGCTGGTCCCCAGCGGGCTTTCAATCGATGAAAGCATCAGGAGGATCAAGGAGCAGGGCGGCCTGTTCTGTGCGCAGCATCCCTTCGATAAGGTGCGCCATGATGCCCTCCAGGCCGATGTAATGGATGAGGTTGTGGACCGCATCGACCTGGTTGAGGTCTTTAACTCGCGCAGCCCCCTGCTGCGCAGCTCAGAAATGGCCCGTGAGTTTGCTGAAAAACACCATAAACCTGGTTCCGCGGGCAGTGACGCCCATGCCGCTTTCGAGATCGGCAATGCCTATGTAGAGATGCCTGAGTTCAAGGGAAAAGAAGACTTCCTGGCCGCGCTTTCGCAGGGGAAGGTCACCGGCCGCCGCGCCAGCATCCTGACTCACTTTTACAGCCTCTGGGCCAGGCTCAGGAAGTAAAAGAAAAGCCGGCTATCTTTTATAGCAATAGGTACGGCTTCTCCTTTTAGCGAAAAGGAGACAGGAGGAAGGATTTTGTTGAAATACAACGGCTGTCCTCCCATCCCTTCCCCCTCGATGGGGGAAGGTCAGGATGAGGGTGCCTCAATTTAATTAAATACAGCCGGCATTTATTATTTGAGAGTTTACCAGATTCCTGGCTTCCTTGAATCCCTCTTTTTCTAAGGGGGATAAAAGCCAGATGTATTTGGAGAATCAGAAGTAAACAGGGGGTCCGTCATGTCTTTAGCTAAAAGGAATATCAACTCGATTATTGCCCGGACTTTCGAAGTGGAAAACGAGGGTAAAGGTAAGCTGCTGCCGCTGGAGGACGCTATCCGGCAATACGTCAAGCCCGGCATGAACCTGCATATGGCCTGCGGTCTCAGCGGGCCCAGCGCCGCCATTTGTTCGATCATCCGGCAATTCTGGGGCAAGGACCCGCAGTTCGTCCTTATACAGAGTATTCTGGCGGGACACGTGACCAACCTGATACACGGCAAGCTGGCCAGGAAACTCATCTTTACCGTCAGCGCCGGTTCGGGGCGTTCCAGGAAGGAGATACAGAAGGCTTTCGCAGAAAAAAGCATCGAATTTGAGAACTGGACGCTGTGTTCCCTCCAGCAGAGATTGATGGCCGGGGCACTGGGGGTCAGCTTTATGCCCACCCGCTCGGTCATCGGCAGCAGCATGGCAGAAGAAAACCGGGATACCTTCAGGGAGATTGTCGATCCCTTCGGAGGCGAACGGGGGGTCGGTCTGGTGAAAGCTCTTAATCCCGATCTCTCTATCGTTCACGGCTGCGTGGCTGACGTTTTCGGCAATACCATCACCCCCGCTCCCTGGGGCGATGATACCTGGGGACCGCTGGCGAGCAACGGAGGGGTGATCGTAACGGTGGAAAAAATCGTTCCTGCCTCTTATATCCGCAGATACGCCGCTCTGGTAAAAATTCCCAGCCATATCGTGAAAGCGGTCTGTGTTGCTCCCCTGGGGGTACATCCGTTTGCCCTCTCCAATCCCGGACTGAGCGAGTTCGAGACCTACGGCTCGGACGGCGAGTTTTCCATGAATATGCAGGCTGCATCAGAAGACCCCGAAAAACACCAGGCCTGGATCAGGGAATGGATACTGGACTGCGTCAGCCATGAGGACTATTTAAAGAAGCTGGGTGGAAGTAAGATCAACTCGCTCCGTGGCATGGCTACCCGGGATGTGATGGATTATGAGTATTCCTTTCCTTCGCCCCCGCCCGCCGCGGGCGAGGACTATACAGCGGAGGAAATGACCCCCATCATGGCCGCCCGTGAGATCGTGAAAAGCGTGCGCAGGAACCAGCATGGGAATATCCTGGCAGGCGCGGGGGCCGGTCTGACGGCCTCCTGGCTGGCCTATTACCAGCTCAGGTCGGAAGGATATGAGGTTGAGCTTATCCAGGGCAACGGGCAGATCGGCTACACCCCCCAGCCCGGGGTATCGCTCCTGCGCGCCGGATCGGCGGTTCCCAGCGCTAAAATGATGAGCGATGCCATTACCACCCACGGTGTATTCGTGGGCGGAAAAAATAACCGCTGCATCAGCCTTCTGGGCGCCGGGGAGATCGATGAGAAAGGTAATATCAACTCCACACGGACCTCAGCCGGTCTTTTCCTTTCGGGTTCAGGAGGGGGCAACGATGCCGCCACAGCCAGGGAAGTGATCGTGGTAATCGACCAGTCCCGGCGGCGCTTCGTCGAAAAGCTGCCCTTTGTGACCTGTCCCGGACATAATGTCTCCAAGGTGGTTTCCACCATGGGTGTCTTTGAAAAGCCGGAAGGAAAGGAGGAGCTGTATTTGACCGGCTGTTTCCCTTCGGACTCGGGCGACAGTCTGGAAGACCAGATTAAAAAGGTACAGGACAAGTGCGGCTGGACAATAAAAATGGACCGCGTGGTTGAGCTTCCGCGTCCCACTCCCGCTGAGATTGAGCTGCTGCGTTCTCTCCTGCCTGCCGGCATGGTGTAGAGCGATGGCCTCCGTGTTCTCCGGGCTTTCCACCGGGGCGCTGCCCGGAGGCTGCATATTTGTTTTAAAGATGGTAGGCTGTCACTGATGATCGTATTGTGAGGTTGTTTGATTGATTTGACATCAAGCTGACCTGTATTTATAATTGCCATTAATCTGCTGGTAAAGTATTCAGGGAATATCGCTGCGTGCCGGGATTTGCTCCGCAATATGTCAATGGTAATTAAAGCCGGTCCGGATACCGGACCGTTCAGACGTTTTGCAGGCTTTATCCGGTGGCGTCCCGGTTCGGCTGAAATGACCCGCTGAAAAATAATGCAGCCGGTCTCCGGCGGAGTATAATTATTATTGGGAAATGGCATCATTGGAAACGATCAATGAAACCTTTAATGTCAAGGTAAAAAAGGAGGGATACTTAAGTGGCTGATACAAAATACGGGAAATATTTCTTGAGAGAACCCTGGGGAAAACCTCACTTTCCTGACCCTGAAGCACCGTACTATATCGGGATAGGCCAGGAAAAGCCGGTGCCGGGATGGGATGAGTCTATTTCACAGGTGCTGCGTCCTATTCACAAACCCTTCTTCATGATACCCAAACCGCACAGGCACAGCGTCGCCGAGATACTGTACTTTATCGGCGGCAATCCCATGAATTTCAAGGAGTTCGGGGCTGAGGTAGAGTTGACCATAGGTGAAGAGGGAGAAGAGGAGGTCCATTTTATAAACACCACTACATGGGTGTATATCCCCAGGGGACTGGCGCACTGCCCGCTGAACTTTAAAAAGGTGGATAAACCGATCATGTTCGGGCATATTATGTATGCACCTACCTTTGAATCCACCTTTGTCGGAGATGGCAAGTTTACCAGCTAGCTATATCAGGGAGTCTTCGGGCCGGGCGATATATCCCCGGCCCGAAGACGATTCAGCACAGCCGGGCCGGCAAAGCCGGAGTGAGTGGTGGGAGTCCGCTATTCTGAGAAGGGGAGATCTCATGACGCTACAGGACAAGTACAGGTCCAGACTTCGTACCCTTGAGGAATGCACTGTCTTTATTCACAATGGCGACAGCATTATCACCTCGGGTGTTGGATGCGAACCGGGCGTCTTCCTGAGAAGTATTCCGCAATGGGGTCACAGCGTTGAGGGGGTATCCATCCACAAAAGCCGCGAGCAGATGTTCGACTACCTGCGTGACCCTTCTCTCAAGGGCCATATACATACCGTAGGTCACTTCTTCGCCGAGGGTTTTCGTGAGGGCTACCAGGCGGGCATCGCCAGTTACCTTCCCTCCGACCTGCACAACTTTATGAAGATACGCGGAAGGATCAGCCCCGACCGCATCTTCTGGGCCAGGACCACGGCCATGGACGGGAATGGAAATTTTTGCATTCCCTATTGCCAGATGTTCGAGTATGAAGCCCTGCAAAACGCCAGTCACGTGATACTGGAGGTCAATCTAAATCCGAAGTACGCCCCGGTACGCGGCGCCTGCCTGGTGCCCATCGACCGCGTCGATATGCTGTACGAGGTAAACGAGCCTTTGTATACGCTCCCCACATTCGTCAGCACTGAGACGGATGAGAAGATAGGGACCTGTATTGCCTCCCTCATCCGTGACGGCGATTGTATCCAGCTTGGCCTTGGAGGGATTCCCGACGCTGTGGCGCACCATCTTATAGACAAGAACGACCTGGGCATGCACAGCGAGATGTTCTCCTCCGCCATGGCGAAAATGATCGAGGCCGGAGTCATCACCGGAAAGGCCAAAAACCTTAACAAAGGCGAGCATATCGCCACCTTTATACTCGGCGATGAGAACCTTTACCGCGTGGCTTCCGAGGACCCCGACATCCGCCTTGTTCCCGCCAGCTACGCTAACGATCCCTCGGTGATCGCCGGTAACGACAACATGGTATCGATAAACACCCTGATTGAGATCGACCTCACTGGTCAGATCAACTCCGAGTCCATCGGGTCTCTTCAGTGGAGCGGTACCGGCGGCGCCGACGACTTCGCCATAGGGGCGATGCACTCGCGGGGAGGACGCAGCATATTCGCCTTTGAGTCCACTACCAGGAAAGGTATTTCCAAGATCAAATCTATCCTTACCCCGGGCTCGGTGGTATCCGTATCGAGAAATCACGCGGATATAATCGTGACCGAATACGGCTTCGCAAACCTGCGCGGCAGGACGGTGCCCCAGCGGGTGGAAGCGCTCATCTCCATCGCCCATCCCGACTTCCGGGCGGAGCTGCGCGCCCAGGCCAGAAAACTCAAATATATAACCTGAAGCCTGCTCCGAGGTCTTTCAGTTTCATACCATACCAGATTAATGATATTGCCGCCCCGCCTCCGGATTCTTCGAAGTCCCGGTTGGAAGGAAAGGCGACTCGGTACTCCTCCATTGATAGTAAATAACACTCATAGATTGAGGTGTGATTCTTATAAATCATGGCAAGTAGGTGACCAATCCCGGTGGGGCAAGTTTATCAACCCGTCCGTTTTAAGCCATTGAATTATAAAGCGTGACCTTTTTTAAATATCAGGGGAGAGTAAAAAAACACGGCGGTTCCGTACTGCCACGGATAGCTGGTAATATGGGGCATGCCGGAATATGTGGCGGTTTCAGGTCCGGGATGTTCCGCCGTCGATGATGAGGGCGCTGCCGGTCATGAAATCCGATTCCTCCGATGCCAGGTAGACCGCCAGTTCGGCGATATCCCAGGGAGTCCCCAGCCTGCCCCGGGGCGTGTTTTTCAGGGCCCTTTCCTTGATGGAATCCGGCAGGACGCCGGAATCAATAGCTCCGGGTAATATCGTGTTGACATTTATGCCGAAGTCGGCCAGTTCTACTGCCATGGCTTCGGAAAGCGCCTTCATCCCGCCCTTCGATGCTGTGTAATGGGCCAGCAGGGGTGAGGTCCCTCCCTCTCCGCCGGAAGAGACAGAGGCAATATTGATAATCCGACCCCATCCGTTCTTGATCATGTTCCTGGCCGCGGCCTGGGAGCATAAGAAGGCCCCTTTAAGGTTCACTGCGATGGTACGGTCCCATTCCTCTTCGCTTATACGCACGAAAGGTTTGAAACTGCTGACCATGGCGTTGTTTACCAGGATGTCTACCTTTCCGAACTCGGCCACTGCCTGCCTTACCATCTCCAGGACCTCGGCTTTCAGCGAGACGTCGCACTTGACCGCCAGTGCCCGGCCGCCTCCGGCCCGGATACTATCGGCCACAGCCTGGCAGTCCTCAAGGTTGATATCGGTTATCACGACGCCGGCCCCCTCTCTGGCCATAGCTTCAGCAATAGCCCGCCCGATACCCCTGCGGGAACCGGTTATTATGGCGGTTTTTCCGGATAGCCTCATTTTTTTGCTCCTGTCGATGAATACCGGCCAGTGTAGTGCCTTATAAACAGCTTTACAGTAGCTTGAAGCTAATATACCCTGTAGATTTAATTGCCTGTCACTACACTAGCGGTCTTCCAGCATTTCGAAAAACTGATCCATCCTGGACTGTACCTCATCTGCCGAGGTGATGGTAGAGTCAACCAGGTCGGCGTCGATATTGAGTAGAGGGATGTCCATCTCATCCAGCAGGTCCTTGTAGATCTTCAGCAGCGGCCCGGTCTGGCGGCAGCCCAGATGAGTGAAGTTAATCGCCCCGTCGATTTTATATTCTTTTACCGCCCTGGAGACTGGTTCAAGCATCCTCCGGTCGGCCGGACCGAATGTCCTCATAGGCGGGCTGATTATCAGCTTATAGGCCAGGCTCTCCAGCGGTTTAGCCGGATCGAGGGTCAGGTCAACATCTCCCCATTCGCAAAGGTTGGGATAGCAGACTATGGCGGCATCATGCTCTTTAAGTATGCGGTCCACATCATTCTGAAGGTACCAGGGAGGAATCATCAGTCCCAGCAGGCGCAGGCGTTCGGGGCTGGCGAACCCCGTGCCCTTCGCGGCTTTATCGGAAAGGTCATTCCTCAGGTCTTCCAGGTAGCGAGTGATTTCCGGCCTCCCGGCGCCCATGTAGTCCGTTGTCAGGAACTTCAGGAAGTCCTGCGGCTCAAAGGGCGATGGGCAGGTCTTGCACAGGTTGTTTATCTGCCTCATCAGCTCCAGTTGCCGGCCTGTTTCCGCCACGTGCTCGGAGAGCTTGTTCCAGTCCATGGTATGTCCCGAAGCGTGCTCCAGGAAGGCGACAAGATCGTTCAGCTCCCGCATCAGATATTCTTTACCGGCTTCATTGATATGGAAAGGGAAATCGAAAACGGTCCCCGGGCAGTGGTTGAACTCCATGGTCAGCTCGCCGGACTTGAGGCCGTTGTCGCAGACCAGGTTGGAGCCGACCACGGCATCCGCCGGAGGCAAGGCGTCCATCTTCAAAGCTCCGGCCACCAGGCGGTGTCCCGAGCAGACTTCGGGGGCCAGTCCCATTTCCGCGGCTGTAGCCAGCACGTCGCTGGTCGTGACGCCGAAAAGGCTCATCATATAGCCTGTGAACTCAAGATGAAGAGGTACTATGTCCATGGCGTCAAAGATCTCAACCGGCACGAACATGGTGTGAGCTGCTACGAAATCACCGTTTTCACGTGCGTCGCGCAACCTGGCATAATAATCATGGATCATTTGATAGTAATGGCAATGGCTGCGGTTCTTGTAAAAGCGGGACAGGAATTTCATACTCTTGATCAACTGGTCTATTTTTTCAGTGTTTTGTATGCGGCTTTGCATAATACTTACACCCCTTTTCCCGGCGAAGACGGCGTCCGGCGCCCGGCTTCTATCATTTCCAGCAGGGCCTGCACACGGGTCTGGATTTGTCCGGACCCCGCTGTGCCGTATTCAATATCCAGCGCCAGCGTGGGTATTCCCAGCTCCTTGACCCTGTCCCTCAGCAGTGGCAGGTCGTGAGCGTATGGAACGCAGTACCGGATGTTTTCACTGACTATCCCGTCCACTTTATAGTCCCGTATCAACCCCAGAATGCGGCTAAAGCGTTCGGTTGAAGGGAACATGCGGGCACAGGGGAAGTTGGAGAGATAGCGGCGCGCCACGGACTTCAGAAGAGGTTCATCACCGGACGGCGCCACAGAGTCTCCGAAGTAGCGGACGCTGGTACACAGCTCGTCCGTCACGACCAGTCCGCCCTGGTCCTCGATGGATTTTATGAATCCCGCATTATTTAAAACGCTGCCGATCACCATGATGCGTGCCCGTGCGTGGTGTTCGATTTCGCAGCTTTCCAGTTCACTGAGCAGGTCTTCCAGCCACATATTGAAGGTCTCCTTGGGCATGCGGAAACTGGCATTCAAGACCTCGAAGGTTTCAGCCCCCGTGATGGGAGGATTGGGGCGACGGCGCAGTTCGTAAAGCTTCCACAGCAGCTCCCTGGAGTAATTGTAAACGTCGACGGCCTTTGAAAGAGCTCCATCCGTTATTTCGACTCCCAGGTATTTTTCCAGGCCGTCCTTCAGGTCTTTTACCTCACTGTAGTAATGCTCAAGCGCCGAATCGCCGGATTTCCTGGGAACGGAGAGGATCTGAGAGAAAGAGGGTTTGACATAACGGCGCCAGTGGTCGAAAAGGCGGCGGGCGCCGTCGCAGGTCGAACCCGCGATAATCCCGTCCAGGTCGCTATATTCTCCTTTAAGCCCCATTTGCAGGCAACTGCGGGAGAAAGAGCAGCTTACGATATACAGATAGGCATTGCCTTCGTCCAGTTCGGTCTCGTTCTGATATCCGGTAATCCTGATCGGCAGACCTCCCGCGGCATAAACCAGCTCTTCCGGCACATAGGTGCACAGCCAGCCGAAGACCTTCCCCCCGCGCTCTTTCCATTCCTGTATCTGTTCGGTCCTGGGGAAGGTCTCATTAACTTTATGGAAACGTTCCAAAATACCATTCAAACCCGGGGCACTTGCGTTCTGTTTCATCTTCGTTGACCCTTTACTTTTCTTCGTAATTTCAAAGCGGAATACCTAGAGAATCTAGGTATATGGAGTAAATTTAGCACCTGCGCTAATCAATGTCAATATATTTCCGGAGATTGGATTATTTACTGTTACCGTTTGTTTCTCTGGTTTTATCCGGCTTACGGCCCGGCGATGATATCGAAGATCAGCCGGGCAAGCTGTTGGACTGGCTTGTTCTTTGTGATTTCATCTGTGTTTGATAACGTCATATCCCGGCTTACCTTGTAACGGCCTCTTCCCGCGTATATACTTGTAATAAAATATCAGGCAGGAAGCCTGGGTCCGGTCTGTTCTTTTCATTCGCGGTGAGGTTTGCAGGGCGAAATTTGTTATTTTTTAATAAAGGCGGGATATGATCATGATCGAAGAAATCACTCTACAGGATCTCGACCCAGAACAGTTTATCAATGATAAGGTCGCTGAGATCCGCAATACCATTGGAGATGGGACAGCCATCAACGCTCTTTCAGGAGGAGTTGATTCATCTGTTGTAACGATGCTGGGTCACAGGGCTTTGGGAAAACGGCTGAAAACGGTCTTTGTTGAGAACGGTCTGATGCGCCGGGGAGAGCCGGAGCATGTCACCGGGCTTTTCAGGGAGCTAGCAGTAGAGGTTGAGGTTGTGGATGCGCGCGAGGAGTTTTTCAGCGCACTGAAGGGAATAACCGATCCGGAAGAGAAACGGGAAGCCATCACCCGGACCTTCTACAGGGATGTGTTCGGCCGCATCGTCAGGGAAAGCGGGGCCAGATTTCTTCTTCAGGGGACCATACTTACCGATGTGGATGAGACCGTGGCCGGTATTAAAAGGCAGCATAATGTATTCGAGCAGCTCGGCATTGACCCGCAAAAGGCTTTCGGCTACCGGATCAGCGAGCCGCTGATACAGCTCAGGAAAGACGGCGTCAGGAAGGTGGGCAGGGCTCTTGGACTCCCGGCGGAGCTTTTCGACCGTATCCCGTTTCCGGGTCCGGCCCTGGCGGCCCGCGTTATCGGCGAGGCGACTCCGGAACGCATCGAGACCGTGCGGGGGGCCACGGCGGTGGTCGAGCGTATTTTTCATGACACCCGGGCTTTCCAGTATCTCGCTATTCTGCATGAAGAACGCGTAACGGGTATGAGGGACGGGAAACGCGATTTCGGGCAGCAGATAGAGGTACGCTGCTGGAACAGCACGGACGCCAGGACCGCCTCCCCGACCAATATCCCCTTTGAAACGCTCGAGATTCTGGCCGGGGAGATACTCAGGGAAGTGCCGGGAGTGGTCAGCGTCACATACAATATTGCTCCCAAGCCACCGTCGACTATAGAGGCGGTTTAATTTCCGGGTGCCTCTCCGGCCGGCTTTATTCACGGGGCCGGCTGCAAGCCTGGATGGAGGATCACACGGTTCTCAACATGGCCCAGTTCGTGATATCCGTACCAGGAATCAGGGACCTGTCCACGACTTTGAAGCCGAGATGCTCGTAGAGCCGGACATTGTGCTCTTCCAGCGTCTCCAGGTAACACGGCAGGCCCTCTTTATCCGTTCTCCGGAACATGTGGCGCAGCAACTGGCCGGCATGTCCCTTTCCCTGGTGCTGCGGATCGACGCCCAGCGTCTGCAGGTACCAGTGTTTGTAAGGTGTAATGCGAGAGTGAACGGTATCGATATATTCGCCGAGGCTTTTCATCCTTGAACCGACATTCCGGCCGAAGCCGTAAATCTCCATGAGCGGGATGGAGCGCATCATCTTCCAGACTGTCATGGGATAGTTATTGGAAGGAATCCAGACTGCGATCCCCTCAAGGGCCTCGGACGGCGAGTATACTTCGCCATACTTCAGGCCGTAGTAAACGGAAAGGGAGAAAAAATACGGTGCAGCCTTTCCCCTCTCCGTTTCATCGGGGTAGTAGTCCCGGAGGGGCGGGTGGTCCCAGAACGCCCTGGTGAGCATAGCTGCGGCATGCCGGACATGGGATTTGTTGAGTTTCATCACTCCGTTCAATTCACGCTCCTTCAGGTCAATACCGCCGGCTGTGGTCCGGGGTACTCATTCACTTCCATCCCCGGGCTGGCCGGATGCGGCGGCCGGGCCTTTGTTCACGGCTGTTTCTCCGAAAGCGCCCGGGTTATCATCCCAGCATCCGGATAATGCGGGTGGCATCCGGCAGCTTCTCCATATTGGAGATCAGATCGGTGATCTCGTCGATTTTTTCCGCTGAAAGGGGTTTGATCGAGCTGTTCGAGCATTCTTTGAATTTAGCCGCGCAATCGGCGAATGTCATAGGCCTTTCCACGCTGCCCAGGCAGTGTTCGACATATTCGGTGTATTCCTTTCCGTCTTCCATGATCAGCGTGACTTTCCCCGGACCGACCCCGTGCCGGCTCATTTCTTCCACCAGGTAGCCGGTGACCTTCCCTGAAATATTCAATATCTCGGGTTTGGTGATGGCCTCCGGGGTGAAGTCCTCCACCGTTACTTTACCCTTTACCAGCGCGGTGGCTACAGTCCAGGGCACGCTGAACTGGGCGTCCACAATGTTACGGGGAGAGCGTTTGACATCCAGGGGCTCGCACAGACCGTAGGCGGACTGTCCGCCGTATACCCGTATCTCCCGTATCCGATCGGCCCTGATACTATATTTGTCCCTTAAAGACAGGGAGCCGTCTATGAAAGCATGGGTAAAGCCGCAGCAGGGATAGGGCTTGTCGCCGATATTCGCTCCCTCGAAGCGTTTCCCCAGATCGGCTGTGAGCACGGAGCGGTCGTAATCTCCCCCGTGGTACAGGTTGAACATGCCGGACTTCCCCTCCAGGGAGTCCTTGCAGCCGGTAATGCCTCTTTCAGCCATCAGTGCTGAGGTAACTCCGCCTCTGGATGCCAGTCCAGGACCCATTCTCTTGGTCAGTGCGGCGTCAAACCCGCACTGGGTATTTCCCGCGCACTGGTGATAGGCGATGCCGATAGCGTTCAGCATCTTCTCCTGGTCCAGTCCCATCAGTTTACCGGCCATTGCGGCTGAAACCAGGTATCCGAAGAGCGTGGTTGGATGCCAGCCGGAGGCTATCAGGCTTTTTCCCGGGCGGGAGGCCATGGCCATCCTGGCATCGAAATCAGCTCCCAGCGCCATGGCGGTGATAATCTCTTTTCCGCTTTTTCCTCCCATCCGTTCGGCTACCGCGAAACAGGTGGAGACGGCCACGCAGCCGATGTGGACCAGCGCTACCTGGTGTCCGTCATCATAGTCCAGTGCATGGATCATGGTGCCGTTGACCTGGGCGGCGTGGGGGGCCGGGCATTTAAGCCCGTAGGCGATAACCGTGCTTTGTTCTTTTCCTCCCCATTCCTTGACCAGGTCTACCAGCTCTCCCACGCCTGCCTTCGATGAGCCGCCTATGGCTGTGGCCAGGCTGTCCATAACTTCCTGTTTGGCTGCTGCGATAGCCTCCTCCGGGAGGTCTTCGTACCGTGTATCAATGATATTTTTCACAAAGTCCAGAGTCACATCCATTTTTTTCTTCTCCTGGTAGTGATTGTGTAATAATTATATCATTCATGCGGCGAACGTCAATTCCCGAGTCACGGTAGATGCTGGAAATTAAGGAAAATATATATAAAATTGATGCCTGAAAACAGCAATCCGATACGAATATTCCTTTGACCTTTGAATATTCATGAATTATAATAGATACAGTACCGGTCTTGTTATTTTATTGATTGGTACAGGGGAAATGATATGGCAAGTCGATTTGAAAAATTTTCTGAAAGAGCGCGCCGGGTCCTGACCCTGGCACAGGAGGAAGCCCAGCGTTTTAACCATGCCAATATAGGGCCCGAGCATATTTTACTGGGAATTATCGGTGAGCCCGACGGAGTAGCGGCCAAGGTGCTGGTTAATATGGGCGTCAGTCTGAACAAAGTGCGTTCTGCTGTTGAGTTTATTATCGGGCACGGCGAGGCTGCCACCAAGGGTGAGGTCAGCCTTTCTCCAGGGGCCAAGAGGGTTATTGAGCTGGCCATAGATGAAGCACGCTACATTGGCCACAACTATATCGGTACGGAGCACCTTTTGCTGGGCCTGCTGCGGGAAGGGGAAGGAATAGCCGCCCGCGTCCTGGACAGCCTGGGTGTGACGCTGGAGAAGGTACGGGCTGAGATCGCCAAGGTACAGGAACAGGGGGTTTCCCGTCCCAAGGCCGCCCGGTCGACCAGCAGGACGCCTGCCCTGGACCAGTTGGGTATCGATCTGACCGCTTCAGCCCGTTCAGGCAAGCTCGATCCGGTAATCGGACGCTCCAAGGAAATAGAGCGTATTATACAGATTTTAAGCCGCCGGACCAAGAACAACCCCGCCCTTATAGGTGAGCCTGGGGTCGGTAAGACGGCTATTGTTGAGGGGTTGGCTCACCGCATAGTATCCGGAGACGTTCCGGAAACGCTCGAGGGAAAGCGTTTGATAACCCTGGATATAGGTTCGCTGGTGGCCGGTACGAAATACCGGGGCGAATTTGAAGAGAGGCTTAAGAAGGTTATTGAAGAGATTAAAAATGCGGGAAACTGCATACTCTTTATTGACGAGTTTCATACTATCGTGGGAGCGGGCGCAGCCGAAGGAGCTGTGGACGCAGCCAATATCCTCAAACCGTCGCTGGCGAGGGGCGAATTGCAGACCATAGGCGCCACCACGCTGGATGATTATCGTAAGTATATCGAGAGGGATGCGGCCCTTGAAAGGCGTTTTCAGCCGGTATTGATCGCCGAACCCTCCGTGGATGAGGCTATTGAAATTCTCAAGGGCATCAAGCAACGCTATGAGGAGCATCACCGCCTGACCATCACCGAAGATGCCCTGAAATCAGCGGTCAACCTGGCCTCCAGGTATATACCTGACCGCTTTTTGCCGGATAAGGCTATTGACCTGATCGATGAAGCTGCTTCAAGAGTCAGGATCAAGCACTGGACCGTGCCTATGGCATTGAAGGATGAAAGGCGGAAGGAAGACGATCTGCGGCGGGATAAAGACGCCGCCCTATCTACACAGCAGTATGAGTTTGCTGCCGAGCTGCGCAGCCGCGAACTGGAGGCCGAAGAGCGGATCAAGAAACTGGAAGAAGACTGGCAGTCACAGCTTGAGAAAGAGAAGCCTGAGGTTGCCGCGCAGGATATAGCCGAAGTGGTCGCCATGTGGACGGGCATACCGGTAGTCCAGATGACCGCCGATGAAAGTAAGCGTTTGCTTGGCATGGAGGAAGCCCTCCATAAGAGGATTGTAAGCCAGGATGAGGCTATTGTCAGTATTGCCAAGGCGGTAAGAAGGGCCCGTGCGGGGTTGAAAGATCCTAGGCATCCTATTGGTAACTTTATTTTCCTGGGTCCGACCGGGGTGGGAAAGACCGAACTTGTCAGGGCTTTAGCGGAGTTCATGTTCGGGAAAGAAGATGCCCTTATCCGCCTGGATATGTCGGAGTTCATGGAAAGGCATACCGTGGCAAGGCTGGTAGGCGCTCCCCCCGGATATGTAGGATATGATGAGGGAGGACAGCTTACGGAGGCAGTCAGGCGAAAATCTTACTGCGTGGTACTACTGGATGAAATTGAAAAGGCCCATCCGGATGTATTCAACATCCTCTTACAGGTTTTTGATGACGGGCACCTGACGGATGCCAAGGGCCGGCGAGTCGATTTCCGTAATTCCATTATCGTGATGACCAGCAACATCGGAGCTGAGACCATACGGAAGGGTTCCAATATCGGTTTCAGCACTGTCAGGGATGAGACCAAAGTCAAGGAAGAGTCATACGAGAGAATGAAGGAAAAGCTGCTGAATGAACTGAAGAAGACCTTCCGTCCCGAATTTCTCAACCGGGTCGACGGCGTAATTGTCTTCCATGCCCTTTCCAAGGATCATATCCGCCAGATAGTTGATTTAATGCTGGCTGGAGTGACCACGCAGCTTTCTGAAAAAGGTATCAAGCTTGAGGTAAGCGAAGAGGCCAAGGACTTCCTGGGCGATAAGGGCTACGATGAGGTCTTCGGCGCCCGTCCATTGCGCAGGGTAATACAGGACCGTATCGAGGACAAGCTGTCGGAAGAGTTACTTAAAGGTGCTTTCCAATCGGGAGATACCATAGTAGCGGACGTTGCGGATGGCGAGATCGTGTTTCGGACCCTTGCCAGGAGCCTGGCTGCAAAATCGGAGTAATACAAAAGGGGATTGTTTTTCAGGGACGGGTTTCAAGCCCGTCCTTTTTTTGTTTCCGCCCGTGTTTCAGGTCAGGGATAGAGCCAGGTTGCCGGCCGAATCAATTTACAGCCGTTTTGAGATTGCTTCGTCGTTACACTCCTCGCAATGACGAATCAAAACAAGTGCTATATATAATATATAATCGTAATATTAGTGTCCATTCAAAGTCCCCGATACTTCCTTTTCTCTCTGACGGGGACGACGTAGGAATCTCCTGATATTACACCCTCTTCTCCCAATTTTAAATTACTACTAAAGTACTGACATTCTGGAGTCGACATCCGGGTCGCCAGAGGACTCCGCAAGTGGATAAGGTGACCGGAGCCTGCTCG
>JAFGOB010000077.1 GCA_016926695.1 Dehalococcoidales bacterium
ACCATCCGATCAAGTCATCTTTTTGAACTGCCTACACGGTCACTAACCCCAAACTGGATACGGTCATAGAGTGCGAGCGTCAACAGCCGGTAGACGCAAACTGATAGGTCAATAAAGTTGAAATGTGGTCTCCTGAATCGCCAAACAGCTTGAAGAAGCAGGCGGTTATCCGGCATATAATGAATCTGACCAATCTTATTTGAAAAAAGTACTTGGCAGGTTCACTGTTTGCAGTATAATATACAACAATAGCTGTAAACAATACAACAATGCAAAGTGATTTACTGCCGGATTTATTAGGGTCCCGCCTTAGAGCGAAAGTGTTGGGCTGGTTGTTCACCCACGCCGATGAGAGCTTTTTCGTCCGGCAGCTTACGGCTTTGTTAGACCTGGATTCCGCCAACCTGAGTCGTGAGTTGGCGCGTCTGGAAAAATTGGGACTGCTGGTATCTACTACTTCCGGTAAATAAAAATATTACCAGGCAAACCGGAAGAGCCCTGTTTTTAATGAACTGCATGGTCTTATGGTGAAGACAACCGGGGTGGCGGATATTTTACGCTCCGCCCTGGAACCAGCCGGTAATAAAATAAACATCGCTTTTATCTTTGGCTCCATCGCCGGCAGGACGGAAGACAGGGCCAGTGATATAGATGTAATGATAATCGGGGATATTTCGTTTGGGGATGTTGTCGATCTCTTTAGCCCGGCTGAAAAAACATCAGGCCGGGAAATTAATTCGGTAGTATACACACTTGAAGAATTTCGCCAGAAAGTGAAGAGTGATCATCACTTCGTTAATACGGTACTGGAAGGTGAAAAAATCTTTTTGATCGGGGATGAGAATGGTATTTATCGGCTGAGCCTTCTATCTGCAAAATGGCATTATCATTAGTCCGTTCAGCCGTGGAATAACCGAATATTTTGAATTGTGTTTGACAACAATTGCATGCGTTTGAAAGTTATAATAAGATGAGTCCTGGAGGGACTTATGAAATACAAAGTCAATTTGCAGGAAACGAGCGAAGGGTTTGCAGTTTGGGTGCCCGGTCTTCCAGGCTGCTGGTCACAGGGTAAAACCGAGAGAGAGGCACTGGAGAATATTAAGGACGCCCTGAAGTCCTATTTGGAAACAGTTGAGGAACTAAGTAAGGATAATAAATCAAGTTATGTAGAAGTCGGATAGATTAAATGCCGAGTCTACCGGGTATAAACCACCAGCGAGCAGTGATAGCGTTCAAGAAACGCAGTTTCTATATTACCAGAGAAGGCAAACATATTACTATGACAGACGGGAAGAGGATCATAACGATTCCCAGAGCCAACCCTGTAAATGCCTTTACCATGGGTGGAATAATATTAGATGCAGGGCTAACCATCGAGGAATTCAAAGAGCTTTTATAATAACTTCCGGTATCGATTACATCCTCAAAAAAACCAAAAAAGTGACAAGAACGCTTGACAATATTAGAACATATGTGCTATTATGCTTACTCGCAGGCTCATAAAGCTCCGGGAAAAGCCTGTCAACAGGAATCATGTACCAGGGTTTTCGTCAGGTCTGTCCGGGGACCGGAAAAAACAATTTTTGCAAAAACAAATCCATTTTCGGCCGTCGATCCGGACCAAAACCTTATTTTGCAAAACTGAAGCCTTGAGGGATTTGTGCACCCTCACCTAGCCTCTCCCATCGAGGGAGAGGAATGGTAGTGGGTGACTCACAACTGGAAACTCAATACTTTTGAATGAGGAGACTCTCACGGCGCTACGATAAAGGGAAAAAGGCATCGTAGCGCCTCAGAGTGGTCGGGTTAATTCAGGCGTATTTCAGGGCTACGCCTTCGAGCGCATTGGCCACATCCTCGCACCGGTCCGTAGCAGTCTCCATATATTCATAGATTTCCCGCCATTTGATAATATAGGTAATATCCCTGGAGTCATGGAATAGCTCAGCCAGGGCAGAACGGTAGACCTTATCTGCCATATTTTCCAGGCGGTTTATCTCAACGCTGCGGCTCAGAATCTGCTTTAAATTGACCTTATGGCCCAGCTCATTGATAGCCAGTTGGACCTCCCGGGTGGTCTGGACGATGATATCCGCCAGCTCTTTCGACCGGTCGGTAGGGGCTTCCAGTTTATACAGATTCATGGCATCCGCAGCAGCCTCGATAAAGTCCACGACATCATCCAGTGAGTGGGCCAGCAGGGCGATATCCTCGCGGTCGAAAGGGGTTACAAAGGTGCGGTGCAGCAGGGCGATGATTTCATGGGTCACACCGTCTCCTTTGTGTTCAAGGTTGATGATTGCCTCAACCTTTTGTTCAAGATTATTCCAGTTGTCTGTGATATCCCTCAACAGCAGGGCAACTTCCGCTGCATTTTCAGCACTTTCCTTGAAGAGAACAAAGAAGCGTCCTTCTCTCGGGAGCAACGACAGCTTAGCCATTACAGGCCTCCTTCAACTACAGCGGAATACCGGGTATACAAAAACCACCGGGAATATTGTAAACAAGAATTCACCCGCAGTCAAACCAATCGTCCGGGATAGCAAGGACGACGGCGGACGCAAAGGCAAACTAGTACAGCGAGGACCCGGCCACCGGCCAGGCGATTGCAGCACTCCGGTTATTATACCGGGGTTGTCTGTTGCACCTGTTGTCCTACGGGTGAAGCGGAATTCCTTTTTCTGTATAGTACTTGACAGCTCCCGGATGCAAAGGGACCGGAGAGATGCCTTTGGTGGCATTTTCAATCCTGATTTGATTGCCGCAGGCATGTTGTTCGGCCGTTTCCGAAGAAGCTTCATACAAATACTTTGTCAGATTGTAGACCGTATCTTCATGTGTATCTTTGAGGGTATAGAGCACCGCCCACTGGGAAACCGTATGCGTGATCTCGTCCTGGCCGTTATAGGTGCCGGCAGGGATTACAAAGGGTGAAAAGGCCGGTGCCGTGTCCAAAAACCTTTTCAGTCCGTCACCATCAATGCCTAAAAGTGAAATCGGACCGGTTGCGCTGATTTCCGTGATGCCTGCTGCTGGTATGGCAAGTACGGCGAAGGCAGCGTCAAGCTGATTATTCACCAGGTTATCAGCGGCATCGGAGAAACTATAGTTAAAAACCTCAATATCCTTGCCCGGTTCAAGCCCGCAGGCAGTAAGAATTTTCAGTGCCGAGGGGGCGGTCCCGCTGCCGGAAGGACCGATGGAGACCTTTTTGCCGCGTAAATCCCCAATGGTCTTTATGCCGGAGGACTTCAGGGCAAACACCTGCATGACCTCCGGGTAAATAACGCCGACAGCGGCAAAGTTGTCCAGAGCCTCGGGAAAATCCCCGCTACCCCCTTTCAGCGCTTCCTGAGCCGTACCGTTCATAACCATGGCCAGGCGGACCTCTCCCCCGTTCAACAGGCGTATATTTTCCACCGAACCGCCGGATTCACGAATGCTGACACTGGTATTATCAATATGCCTGTTCCAGGTATCAGCCAGCGCCGAGCCCAGGGGGTAATAGGTGCCACCGGTACTGCCGGTAGCCATGAGCAGCGCACTCTCCTGAGTGCCCCCCTTACCGTTTCCGTCATCTTGATTGTCTGAATTACAGCCTATCGTAATCAGAGATATAGCCAGGAGCAATATCAACAACAGAAAACCCGCGGCTACTTTCCTCATAAAATCTCTCCCGTACAATCATTCTTACGGATATCTATCCGCAGCAGTCTTCATGCATTCCATTGCGCTGCGATCAAAAAATACATTGAGTGAATTATACTTGAAAAAGAAGGTAAAAGCTATGGGAACCGGCTACCGGCCCTCCTGATAGATAAACGAATTAGACATGAATTCACCCGAAGATATATAATCAGACCAGAAAGGTTGTTTTATATTCAGAAGTACATATTTACAGGTCTGTCCGATGCATGAACTGGGCGTAACTCAACAGGTACTGGATATTGCCGTAGAAAAAGCCACCGAAGCAGGGGCGAAAAAAGTGAAAAATATCAACCTTGTTATCGGTAACATGTCCGGTTTTATCAGCGAGAGCGTGCAATTTTATTTCGACTTCCTGGCAAACGGCAGTATCGCCGAAGGAGCGCGTCTTTGTTTCAGCCATATCCCTATTGAAATCCGCTGCCGCCACTGCGGACTTGTCTATAAGCCGCCTGATGAGAACTGGGTTTGTCCTGGCTGCGGCGAAAGGGATGTGGAAGTTCTTGGCGGAAGAGAATTCTATCTTGAAAGTATAGAGGTGGAGTAATTATGAAAGTAACAGTTTTACAGAACATCATGAGTGCCAATGACCAGATCGCCGTTCGCAACACTGAACTGCTCAACAAGCACAAGGTGATTGGAATCAACATCACATCGTCGCCGGGAGCGGGAAAGACCACCCTGCTGATGGAGACCATTAAAAGGTTTAAAGATAAGGCCAGGATCGCCGTGATCGAAGGCGACGTCGCCTCAACCATAGATGCCGATAAAATAAACAAGGAAGGCATCATTGCTCTCCAGATCAATACGGGTGGCCAGTGCCATATCGATGCCATGATGGTCGCCAACGCCCTTGAGCAGCTTCCTCTGGATGATATCGACCTTCTTTTTGTGGAAAATGTCGGTAATCTCATTTGCACAGCCGATTTCAAAATCGGGACCCAAAAGGGTGTTATGTTGCTAAGTGTTCCCGAAGGCGATGATAAACCCTATAAATATCCCCTGATGTTTACCACCGTTGATGCCGTGATCGTCAGTAAAATGGACTACCTGCCCCTTTCCGATTTCAACCTTGATACCTTCAAAAAAACTATCACCGGCATGAACCCTAAAGCCGCGCAACTCCAGATCTCAGCCCGTACCGGCGAAGGCATGGATGACTGGATAAAGTGGTTGGAATCAGTACTCAAGGGAGAGTAAATGGTCCCGATCGAGGCACGCCGGATCAGTGTAACAGGGATAGTGCAGGGGGTGGGTTTCCGGCCTTTTATCTACCAGTTGGCCCGGTCAAACGGGTTGACCGGCTGGGTCCGTAACACCTCGGGCAACGTTACGATGGTGGTGGAGGGCGAGTTTCCGAATATCGACCGTTTTTTAGATATCCTCAAGAAGACGCCGCCGCCTCAATCGCATATCGAGGAAATAGTCCAGGAAGCTGAGCCCGTCAAAGGCTACCGGCAATTTGAAATTTCTAACAGCCTGGTTGACCCCGGCCGCTATCAAATGATATCCCCCGATCTGGCCACCTGCCCTGACTGCCGGATGGAAATATTCGATAAAACCAACCGCCGCTACCGCTATCCTTTCACCAACTGCACCGCCTGCGGGCCGCGTTTTACCATAATAGAGGCTATACCCTATGACCGGGAGCGCACCACCATGCGGGAGTTCCGCATGTGCCCGGACTGCCGGGCTGAATACGAAGACCCCTCCAACCGCCGCTTTCACGCCCAGCCCAATGCCTGCCCGGTCTGCGGTCCGGTGCTTTTATTGGTCGACTCACAGGGCCGCACAGTCGAGAGCGGAGACGTAATCGCAGACGCGGCCAGGCTGCTGAAAGAAGGCTGCATACTGGCTGTCAAGGGACTGGGAGGTTTTCTCCTGGCCTGCGATGCCACCAGCAGCGCCAGCACAGGCCTGCTCAGGACAAGAAAACAGCGTCCGGCAAAACCCTTTGCTGTAATGGTGCGGGACCTGGCCGTAGCCGGGAGGATTTGCCATGTAAGCGAGCGTGAGTCCCGTGTTCTGGCTTCAACGTCCGCTCCTATCGTCTTACTGAAAATACGTGAAAACGCTCCGATCTCTCCCCTGGTAGCCCCCGGACTGGACCGCCTGGGTGTGATGCTGCCCTATACTCCCCTCCATTACCTGCTGCTTGAAGATACAGGACTGCCGCTGGTCATGACCAGCGGCAACCTCAGCGAGGAGCCTATTGCCGGTGACAACGGGGAAGCCCTGGACAGGCTGAAGGATATAGCCGATTATTTTGTTCTGCACGACAGGCAAATTTACTCCCGCTATGATGATAGCGTGGTGATGGTTGAGCTTGACTCCACTCAGATAGCCAGGCGGGCGCGGGGATATGCCCCATACCCGGTAAAGCTGCCCTTTTCAGGCAGGCAAATTCTGGCCTGCGGCGCAGAGATGAAGAATACCTTCTGTCTCACCCGCGACAACCAGGCTTTTGTAAGCCAGCATATCGGCGATATGGAGAATGAAGAGACCCTGGAGCATTTCGAGCGGACCCTCAAGATATATGAAAGCCTTTTCAGCCTTCAGCCCTCAATGATGGCCTGTGATTTACACCCGGACTACCTGTCCACACGTTGGGCTGAAGAGGAAGCCGCCAAAAGAGACCTGCCTCTGGTACGGGTCCAGCATCATCATGCGCACATTGCCGCCTGCATGGCGGAAAATGGAGTGAGCGGACAGGTTATCGGTGTAGCCCTGGACGGCACCGGGCTGGGAACAGACAGACGCATCTGGGGCTGTGAATTCCTGGTGGCGGACTATCAGTGTTTCAACCGTAAAGCGCATCTTGAATATCTGCCCCAGCCGGGCGGGGACGCAGCGGTACACAGGCCCTACCGCACGGCTATAGGCTACCTCTACAGTCTGCTGGGAAATGAGGATACCTGTACTGATCTACCCCCTTTTCAAAAGGTGGATGAGGTTGAGATCGAGCTGATCAAAAAACAGGCCGGGCTTTTTCTGAACACACCCCTTACATCGAGCTGCGGGCGGCTTTTCGACGCGGTATCATCTATCCTGGGCATCTGCCAGCAGGCAGACTACGACGGGCAGGCAGCAGCAGAGCTGGAGGCAGCAGCCGGAAATAATAAGACTGACAGCGTATACCCTTTCCTTATCGAGGAAAATGACGGGCTGCGCGTCATCCGGATAAAAGAAATGCTGGCTGCCCTTGTGTGCGATTTCCGCGGAGGGAAACCGGCGGGTGTAATATCTGCCGTTTTTCATGACACTATCGTCCAAATAATAGTCCGGGTCTGCCTGGATATTTCACAGGAAACAGGACTGAAGAAAGTAGCCCTGAGCGGGGGCGTTTTCCAGAACCGCCGTTTGCTCAGAGGTGTATACTCGGGACTGAAGGCGGCCGGGCTTCTTCCCCTGCATCATCTCCACTTGCCCTCAAACGACGGATGCATTTCACTCGGACAGGCGGTGGTAGGCAATTTTTCCAGCCCGGAGAATTAGTCATATAATAAAATTAATAAACCATTGCGACGCCCAGGCTTTCCTCTGTATTGCAGAAAGGGAACGGGAGGCCGGATGAGCCGCTGACATTTACAGGCAGGAAGAAAAATGTGTTTAGCCGTACCGGTTATGGTCAAATCAATCCAGGGACAGGAAGCCGAGGTAGAAGCAGGCGGGACCACCTACCAAGCCAGTATCGTTCTTACTCCGGAGGTGAAAGTCGGGGACTATGTTCTGCTGCATACCGGTTATACCATCAGCATCGTGGAAAAAGAAGAAGCGGAGCAGACCCTGGCATTATTAAGGGAGTTGGAAGAGGGCTTGGATATTGAAAGATGACGAGACCCTGCTGGCACAGAGGCTGATTGAACATATCCGGCGTATTTCCAGGCAGCCGGTCCGCCTCATGGAGTTCTGCGGCGGACACACCGTGGCGATACTAAAAAACGGCCTGCGGCAGTTGCTGCCCCCCACGGTGCGGCTTTTTTCCGGTCCGGGCTGTCCTGTTTGTGTGACTGCCACTGCTGATATCGATAAAATCATCGCTCTTTCACAGCAACCCGGTGTGATACTGGCCACCTTCGGAGACCTGATACGCGTCCCGGGCAGTTGTGCTTCTTTGCAGCAGGCCCGGGCAGATGGCTGTGACGTACGGGTGGTCTATTCCGCCCTGGAGGCTCTGGACCTGGCCCGGAATAATCCTCGGCAACAAGTGATCATGGCCGGCATCGGATTCGAGACTACCGCTCCCACCATTGCGGCTTCACTGCTCCAGGCCAGGGAAGAGAACCTGAAAAATTACCTGGTATTTTCCCTGCACAAACTGACTCCTCCGGTTATGCAGGCCATCCTGAAGCAAGGGGAAATAAACCTGGACGGCATCATCTGCCCCGGCCACGTCAGCACCATAACAGGTTCTACCCCCTATGAAGTAATTCCCGCCCATTTCGGCATCGCCTGTGTCATCACCGGATTTGAACCGCCGGACATCCTCCTGGGGATCGACCTGCTGGTCCGGCAGGTTGAAGCCCGCCAGCCACGGGTGGAAATAGCCTACCGCCGGGCGGTGCGTCCGGAGGGAAATAGGCGCGCACTGGCTTTAATGGAGGATGTTTTCAGTGTCGCTCCTGCCGACTGGAGGGGAATGGGACTTATACCGGAAAGCGGACTGAAAATACGGACGGAATTCGCAGAGTACGACGCAGAACAGGTCTTTGCCCTCTCCCCGGTGGAGACACACGAAGCGAGAGGCTGTATCTGCGGTGAGATACTGAGAGGACTGAAAACACCCCCTCAGTGTCAGCTTTTCGGCTCTGCCTGTATTCCGGAGCACCCGGTGGGGCCCTGCATGGTCTCAGCGGAAGGCGCCTGTTCAGCCTATTACCTGTATTCCGATTAGCCTCCAGGGAGACGCCCCGGAGGCTGAAAGAGGACTTTATGAATAAAACAATCTTGCTGGCGCATGGAAGCGGAGGAAAACTGAGCCATGAGCTGATCGCCGGGCATATTGCGCCCGCCCTGGCTAATCCCATCATAGAAAAAATGGATGACTCGGCTGTCTTCGATCTCTGCGGCAGGATAGCCTTTACCACCGACAGCTTCGTGGTCAACCCGCTCTTCTTCCCCGGTGGAGATATAGGAAAACTGGCCGTCTGCGGCACAATCAACGACCTGTCCGTGGCCGGAGCCAGACCCCTTTACCTGAGCCTGGCGCTGATCATTGAAGAAGGACTTCCACTGGAAGACCTTGAGAGAGTGATGAGTTCCGTCAGCCAGACGGCTGCCGCCGCCGGGGTAACAATCGTCACCGGCGATACCAAGGTTGTGGATCACGGCAGCCTGGACAAGCTTTTTATCAACACCGCCGGCCTGGGACTGGTGCCTGAGGGGAGCAATATATCAGGTTCGAATGCCCGTCCAGGAGACAGGATTATCATCAATGGACCGGTGGGCGATCACGGGGTGGCGGTAATGGGCCAGCGCTCCAACCTGCGTTTCAAAGTGCCGGTGGAGAGCGACTGCGCTCCCCTGAACTCCCTGGTTGAGGCTATGATGAGGCATCAGGAGTCCATCCATGCCATGCGTGATCCTACCCGGGGAGGCCTGGCTACCACTCTCAACGAGATTGCCAGGCAGTCCAGTGTAAGCATCCGCCTGGAAGAAGACCTGATACCGGTCAGGGATACCGTGCGATCCGCCTGTGAAATGCTGGGACTGGACCCCCTTTACGTGGCTAACGAGGGAAAGCTCATCGCAGTAACGGCGACTGAGAAAACGGACGAAATCCTGCGTACAATGAGGCAAAGCCCCTGCGGGGAGGAGAGCGTGGTAATCGGAGAGGTTGCGGCTGGGAATCCCGGAAGGGTAGTTTTGAAGACCAGGCTGGGGGCATCGCGCATCGTAGATATGCTCAGCGGAGAGCTGCTGCCCCGTATCTGCTAATACGAAACGAGAACTATTTCCAGATGCTTTTTTATTTCCGTGAAACGGCTGTCAAGCGTCAGTATGGCGGCTTTTTCGTTATATGCCGCCAGAGCAATGTAGCAATCGATAAGCCCTACCTGTTTACTCCCTTTTCTCAGTGTAAAAGACAGCTTTCCGGCTTCAGCCCAGAGTTCCCTGGATTCTTCAAGAAAGTGGAAAACGTAGAGAAAATCCCTGAGAACGGAAATATCCAGGCCCTGTTTTACCCCCTGAATGAGTTCAGCCAGGATTACTCCTGTACAGCATACACTGTCATCATCGATCAGCTTCGATACCCTGGAGTAAAAAGGCTCCTTTTTGCGGAAAAATTCTATCCAGACTGAGGTATCGATCAGTATCTTATCCACTTCGCCTGTTCCCGTTACGCAGTTCGGATGCTTCCAGGTCGAATTCAAGCTTTCCCGCCAGGCCTTTGATCTTTTCCTTTTTCTTTTGCCGGATCTCATTTTTTATCGCCCTGGTTATGGCCTCGGTTTTTGACCTGGCTTCAACCACTGAAAGCAGCTCATCAACCAGTTCATTGGGCAATGTTATGGTAATTCTTGACATATATTGACTCCATCAAAATTTTGCATTAAAATAATAAATTAATCTATGCAGATGTGTCAAGGATGAATTATTGGGGGGCTTTGTTTACAGTGGTTTTTATCGTTTATGGCGATCAAAAATCCAATTATTCCTTTATTTTTGGGTGTACGCATCCATACCATAATGGTCATCCCGGTCCACTACTTTTTTTCTAAAACTCCGTATTATAAGCATCAGGGGGTAAAGACCAGGCTGGAAATCAGGCCCGGTCGACAATGACAGAGATGTTAATGGAACATATGATACCCGACCGTATTACGGGCCTGAATAATCTGGCCTATAATCTCTGGTGGAGCTGGCATAACGAAGCCAGAGAGCTTTATAAAATGCTGGACCGGCCTCTATGGAAAGCAACGGGGCACAACCCTGTAAAACTACTTCAGCAAATCCCGGTCTACAAGCTTGTAGCCGCGGCTGAGCATCCTCTTTTCTTAAGGCAGTATGACCGCGTAATGGAACATTTCAATTCAGACCTGGCGGACAGCGGGCAATGGTGTCTTGAAAATCATCCGGAACTGAACAACCATACCATTGCCTACTTTTCTATGGAGTTCGCCCTGCACAATTCACTACCGTTATATGCCGGTGGATTGGGTATCCTGGCAGGCGATTTCTGCAAGGAATCCAGCGACCTTGGTCTGCCCATTGTCGGCGTGGGTTTCATGTACCCCCAGGGCTACTTCAGCCAGCGTATCTCAAATGACGGCTGGCAGGAAGAAATTTATCGGGAGCTTCAGTTCGGAGAAGCGCCGGTCACGCCGGTATATGATACCGAGAAAAGTTCCCTGAAAATACAGGTCGAGCTTGATTCAAGATCCATCTGGATTACTGTCTGGCAGGTCATGATCGGCCGCAGCCGGCTCTATTTACTGGATACCAACCTTGAAGAGAACTGCGCAGCCGACCGCCTGCTTTCAGCACGCCTGTATTCCGGCAATAATGAAACACGTATCCAGCAGGAGATCGTCCTGGGAATCGGCGGTGTGCGTGTTATCCGTGCTCTGGGCATCTCACCGACTATATGGCATGCTAATGAAGGACATGCTGGGTTGATGATGCTGGAACGCTGCCGCGAGCTGGTCGAGCAGGGACAGGATTTCACAAACGCCGTTGACATGGTCCGGGCATCTACCGTTTTTACCACGCATACCCCCGTCCCGGCCGGTAATGACGCCTTTCCACGCGAACTTATGGAAAAATACCTGCACCGGTACTGGGAAAACCATCATATAGATCCGGAGGCTTGCCTCGAAATGGGATCAGTCAAGCAGGGCGACAAATCTTTCAACATGACGGTACTGGGTATGAAAATGGCTGGCTGTCGCAATGGTGTCAGCAAGCTTCATGGGGCGGTCTGCCGGCGCATGTGGAACTGCATCTGGCCGGATAAAGAGGAGAATGAAGTCCCCATCTCCGCCGTGACCAACGGAGTGCATGTGCCAACCTGGATTTCTCCCCGTATGGCCCGGCTTTACGAAGAATACCTGGGCTCCGACTGGCTGAATAGACATGATGATCCCGGACTATGGCAGAAGGTAGATAAAATACCCGATGATCGACTCTGGGATACACATCGCTGGCTGAAAAGGAAACTGATCAGCTTTATCGTAGACCGCTGCCGCCAGCGCTGGAGCTGCCAATGGTGCGACCCGGTCCATACTCTGGCTATGGGGACGTTGTTCGACTCAGAAACTCTTACACTCGGATTCAGCCGGCGTTTCACCGATTACAAACGGGCCTTTCTTATCCTGAGTGATCCGGAGCGTCTGAAAAGGCTGCTCAGGGACGACCTGAGACCGATACAGATTATTTTTGCCGGTAAAGCGCATCCCAACGACCATAACGGCAAACTGCTCATTCAGCAGGTATATAACCTGGCGAAAAACCCGGAGTTCGGGGGCCGCCTGGCCTTCGTTGAAGACTATGATATGCATGCAGCCAGATATCTGGTCCAGGGCGTTGATGTCTGGCTTAATACTCCCCGCCTTTTTCAGGAAGCCAGCGGTACCAGCGGCATGAAGGCATCTCTTAACGGCGTTCCCCATCTGAGCGTTCTCGACGGCTGGTGGTTTGAAGGATATAACACTAACAATGGATGGGCGGTACACCGCGACCTGAATAGACCTGATAACTCAGACAGGGAGGATGCCGGGGAACTGTTCCAACTACTGGAAAACCACATCGTTCCCCTTTATTACGATCGTGACATCAACGGCATCCCCGGTGGTTGGATCCGGGTGATGAAAAATGCCATCAGTTCCATCACACCGGCCTTCTCAGCCAGGCGGATGGTCAAAGACTACACCGAGCAGATGTACATCCGGATTGCACGCGCTGGATACGTACGCGCACCTGCCGCTTCATTATCCAGATGAACGGGACTTCCCGAAACAGACTGCTGAAAAAGGGGTGGTTTGAGGGAATTCTTCCATTCCACCGGAGGCGGACTTTATAAAAAATAGCTTTATTCAGTTTTCAGCAAGTCTTTCAGGTCATTTTTACTCACTTTTTAAGGTACATTCTCCCCTATTGGGGGTTATTTTTCCCCTTTTAAAGGCCTACCGGTGTACTTTGTGACGCCAATTCAAGCAAAGGGCAGATTTTTCCTGTACGAGGACAGATCAACCGGGCCATTCTTTTCACATTGGAGGCAATAGCTGACAGAAGGGTATGAGTTTTGGCTTTTACCAGCCCCCGGTAGCGGCACCTGCGCATACCGCACCAGCGGGCCAGGTCGGCTATCTTATGCTCAACCTTATAGCGGTTCCTGTAGGCATCTTTGCCTTCTTCACTGGCCATCCTGGCCTTCATTTCCTGATAGTAAGGATAATTGGAGCTAATATAAATAGCCCTTCCATGTGTATCGGCTAAATTGGTCTGGCAAAGGGGTCTAAATTCACAAGATCGGCACTGAGTTATACTGAATTGGAATACAATTCCGTATCTGCAGACTGATTCGGTCATTACCAGGTCTCGTCTGCTACTATGTACAGTACATCCTGCCGGACAGGTTACGGTGTCTTCGGCTGAATCATAACGGAAATCATCTTGATTAAACAAATCAGGTCCCTTCCGATTAAATTTTTCTGTCAAACTGATATATCCCGTAATCTGTTGGCTGGCAAGAAGCTGGAGATTATCTAAAGTCCCATAGCCTTTATCTCCACTTATTTCCTCGGGTGTGAGAGAAAATGCTGTTTTCTGCTGGTCGAGCAAGGATTTTAACTGGCTGCCGTCTGCCTTATTCCCCGGGGTCGTCTCTACAGCGGTAATGATCTCGGAATCTTCTTCCACGATCATATGGCTTTTATATCCAACCCAGTGCTTGTGCTGCTTTTTGCCTGCACGGGCATCCGGGTCTACCGGGCTGACCAGCCTGTCTTTGGCTTTGTCATCTCTATCCGCTTCCGCCTTCTCAAGCAGTCCCAGGTCTTTCTGGAGTTCAGGTGTAACTATCAGCTTTTTATCTTTGAGAGACTGAGTAACGTTGTCCAGCAGGTTTTCCGCCTTTTTGATCTCTTCTGCCAGATCGTCTTCCATGCGGGTAAACTTGTCCTTTTTGGTAAATCTCATGTCCTTGAGACCCAGCTTCTCAGCCAGCCCGGCGTCCTGTTTTTCTATGGTTTTCAAGACGTTATGGCGGCATAATTTTACCAGTCCGGTCAGACTGGTGACGGCCATATCGGCGACAATGTGGGTGGAATCGAT
>JAFGOB010000078.1 GCA_016926695.1 Dehalococcoidales bacterium
ACCATCCGATCAAGTCATCTTTTTGAACTGCCTACACGGTCACTAACCCCAAACTGGATACGGTCATAGAGTGCGAGCGTCAACACCATATCTCATTAAACAGGCGTAAGTGCAAGCGTAGAATTTCACAAACAGCCGAAGGCAGGGCAGGGCCTGACTTTGTCAGGCCCTGCCCTGCCTTAACCATGACCATCTAGTACAGACGCATCAGATAATGATACATGTCCCCACCACCCTGATGATGCTGCGGCAACCACTGGTTGCCGTTTACTATTTGCTTCAATTATTTTTGCGCTTGTATTAGTACATCAGGTAATGCGGTACGATATCCCTGTATTTGTCCACCAGGGCCTTCCAGTCAGGCGGCAGCTCTATTTTTTCAGTGGAGATCGTTCCGCCGCTGGTCAATCCCATCCAGGAGCCAAAACCTCCCACCACATATATTTGAACAGGCTCAGTATCCGCGGGAGTTACACGGAAAAGGGGCACCTGTTCCACGGAGTCCTGTTTTTCCCGTTCCGATTGAGATTGCACAAAGAAATTCTGGTGTCTTTCCCGGGGAACCCGTGTATTTTCAATAATGTAGCTGATAATGGACTTCCTGGTCCATCCGCGGCTGGCCAGAGCCCTGGCGTTGGTGGGCGTCAGCAATACGCCGAAAACACCCATATGAAGGGGAGGGGCATTATAAAGAATACTCTTCAGTATACCGGTATCATCCGTCTCATACGGCATTATCTGGATATAAGTCTGAGGGAAAGTGAGTGTTATAGCACTGTCCTCCGCTTTAAAGCCCCTGTCGACATGCAGGGGTTCCCAGGGACTGTTTTCCTCGTTTTCACCCATTACCCAGCTATATTTGCCGGGATTACCCAGCACTCCCATATCCTCAATTTGCTTGCGGACACCGCGAATATTCTTGGTGATCAGTCCCATCGCCCTTCCGATAGAGGCATTGGCGACATCTCCGGGATTCATCGCCCCGTAGCCGCAATTGATCATAATATCGTTACGCACGGGACCGTTCACGATCCACAAGGGAGAAAAGGAACCGGTGCTGGCAGCCATCATAACCGCCGCCCGGTTTGAAACCAGCGCCCTGGTCCCGGCGATCAGTACCGGCATATGGGTCGGCAGAGCTCCCGCCATAACGGCGTTTACGGCAATCTTTTCAACCGTAGCCTTGCCCAGGCGGGGCTCCAGTTTGGCCACGAGGTAATCGGGCGGCAGACCGGCGCCGCTGCACATTTCCGCCACGGCTTCCTCGGTAGGAGGTATTACAGGCAAGCCGTCGGTCCATCCTCTCCTGTAGAAAAAGCGGTTGACCTCCTGGAGACTGCCCCTGAAAATAGTTCTCGGCGGCATCCCCGGATTTTCCAGCCTGGGATTCGCTTCTTCGTCACTAAGAGGTACCGTTAAAACAGAGATGACATCATCCATGACCCTGGTAATCTCAGGCTCAATTTCATCCAGAACCGTACACTCGGAGACAATCGATTCCGGCACGATTCTCAAGAGGGGCATGCCGTGGCTTGAGGCGCCTGATCTGGCGTCATTGGCAAAATATTTAAACACGAAAGAGGCGGTGGGTTTATTCCGTTCTTCGATAAAAATGGCATCGTACACAAGGTACTTGGTACAGGCGCCTCAGTCTCCCGCAGAAGCCACCACCGCATCCACACTGTTAATCCAGTCCTCGAATTCCTGCCTGCGGTCTTTTTCCAGCTCCGAGACAGAGAAATGATTTCCGTAAAACCAGATGAACTCCAGACCGGGATAGCGTTCTCCCAGCCGTTGGGCTGCAACCTTCAACATAGGCTCGGCAGCCCGCTTGTTATTGCGTAAAAGACCGATCCTTTTCCCTTGTAAATCTGTTAATCGCGGGGCAAGTCCTTTTTGCGGGACGGGATCGGCCTCCGCCCAGGGACTTAGTACTTCATAAAAACCTTCTGTTTTTCCGCTCATGACGTTTATCCTCCCTCTGACCGTATGATAATTATAAGACCGTATTTGTTCGATAAATCTCAGTATCTCATCTATGAATGCGATTCGGCAGACAACTATCAATATTGACCGGCGACTGAGACCATTATAACACTTACCCCCGGAACATTTCGCTGTCGAAGCAAGGCGCAAAAAAGTCCGCAAGAATATCTCAGAGATACCTTAATACCAAAAAATCCGTCCCTGGTTTGAAGCGCATTTCCAACGTTAAACTCGATAACAAATCAATCGTGATGTTTCGATGTGTTATTCCATGTTCTGCATGTTTGACAGGCGGAATTCGAGTGACTACAATAACGACAAGCGGTTAAGATACAAAGACCGGTTCCAATTGAAAGACAGACCGGGCAGGCCGGTAATAGACCCTTAACAGCAAGCAAATATCAAATATCCGAGCGGTATCCGTTAGCCCTGGATATTGAGGGGATCCATAATCAACGTCATATACAGAAATGTTCTCTAAAAAAGGATAATAAGATAAAGTAGTCGAGCAGAACATTTTATATTAGATGAAAACCTGTTTTACACTTCGATATTTTTTCGCACCCGAATATATAAAAATAGCAGTAACCAGACCCTGACGATAAATTGCATCAACCGGTAAAAGAGTCATTACATGAGGAGGAGAAATGATTAGCGCACAAAATCTGGCAAGCATTGCCGGGGCTGAGAATGTCAAAGAGGACGAAGCCACGCTCAAACAATATTCCAGCGATATGAGCTTTGTCCAGCCCATCAAGCCCCGCTACGTGGTCAAAGTCCACAGCACGGAAGACATACAGAAGCTGGTCAGGCTGGGCAGGGGAAGCCTGACACCGCTAATTCCGGTAAGCTCCGGGGCCCCGCATTTCCGTGGTGACACGGTTCCAGGTACGGCCGAAAGTATTATCGTAGACCTGAGCGAGATGAAAAAGATCATCATGGTAGACCGCAAAAATCGCTCGATCATGTTCGAGCCGGGGGTAACCTTCGGAGAGCTTATCAAAGCAACAGCTAAAAAAGGACTCAGACTGAACCTTCCGCTGCTGCCGCGTCGATCCAAGTCTGTTGTGGGAAGTCTCCTGGAAAGGGAACCCGTGGTGATGCCCAAGTACCACTGGGACATCGGCGATCCCACCAACTGCTTCGAGGTAGTCTTCGGAACAGGGGACCTTTTCAGAACGGGAGCCGCGGCAGGTCCGGGCACCATTGAAGAGCAGTGGGCTGCCGGCGGTGCACAGAAAGAGGCTGCCGGTCCGTCTTCATCCTCATGGTACAGGGTTATCCAGGGATCGCAGGGTACCATGGGCATAGTAAGCTGGGCTACCGCCAGGTGCGAACTGATCCCCAGTCTGGAACAGCCCTATATGATTTGCTCCGACCGGGTAGATAATCTGCTGGATATGGTACACTGGCTGGTCAGGTTAAGACTGGTCAATGAGTGTTTTATCTTAAACAGGCTGAATCTGGCAATCATCATGTCCGGCAAGGAAAGGTCGATAGAGAGTCTGAAAAGGAAGATTCCCCAATGGGTGCTTTTCTTCAATATAGCCGCTTACGAGTACCTGCCTGAGCTGCGTATTAACGGTCAGACAGAGGACATGAAAAAAATAGTCCATAAAGCCGGTCTGGAGCCGGTAGAGGGAGCAGGCGGCATAACCGCAGACGATATACTGGAAAAGGTACAGCAGCCCAGCAAGGAACCATACTGGAAGCTGCGAGATAAAGGGGCCTGCCAGGATATCTTTTTCCTGACTACCTATGATTGTGTTCCCGGACTGGTGGAAACCATGGCCGAGATAGCCAAAAAATGCGGCTATGAGACATCCGGAATGGGTATCTACCTCCAGCCGGTGGTACAGGGCGCCAGTTGCCACTGCGAATTCAACATCTATTACGATCCGGACAGCGCTGAGCAAGCGGAGAAAGTACGGAATATATGTCTTGACGCTCCTAAGAGCCTGATGGACAGGGGAGCTTTTTTCTCAAGGCCCTACGGAGAGACAGCCGGGACCATCATGAACAGGGACTTTGCCACCGTTGCGGCCTTGCACAAGGTCAAGTCCATCCTTGACCCGGATAAAATCATGAATCCGGGCAAGCTTTGTTTTTAAAGACGGCTTAGAATTAAGATTATTCACCTGAGGAGGAAATAAAGTGGTTTTAGAAGACTATCGAAGTGATATGGAAATGTGCTGCCGCTGTTCGATCTGCAAATTTATTCCTCTGGAGAGGCTGACGGAAAACAGATACTCTTACGTTTGCCCCAGCATTGCCCGCTATGGTTTTCAGGCCTATTCCGGCGCAGGCAGGATGGCTATAGGTATATCGCTTTTGGAAAACAGGATAGAATTATCCGATAAGCTGACGGACGTGGTATATAATTGCCAGATGTGCGGCGCCTGCGACATCTCCTGCAAATACGCCATGGATATGGAGGTGCTTGAACCGATAAACGAGATGCGTATTGAATGCGTTAATAAAGGACGAACTCTACCGGTGCTGAACAATATGGTGGAGAATATGCAGAAACAGGGTACTATGATTGTTAACAACAAGAAAGAGAGGGGGGAATGGGCGCACAGCATGCGTGTTTTTGACGCTATGAACGCCAAAGTGGAAGTGCTGTTTCATGCCGGCTGCCGCGTATGCAGCGATAAATCTCTCTGGAAATCAGCCCAGGACGGTCTTTCGCTCATTCAGAAAAGCGGGGTCAATGTGGGCATACTGGGAGACCGGGAACTGTGCTGCGGAGGGCGGGCCTACCAGATGGGCTACCAGGAGGACTTCTTGAAACAGGCAAAAAAAACCGCCGCCCTGGTCAAGAAAAGCGGCGCCACGGTTCTGGTTACCCCCTGCGCGGACTGCTATTACGCCTTCAATGTACTTTATGACAAATTCGGACTGAAGGGCGACCTGGAAGTGCTGCATACCACCGAATATCTCGCCCGCCTGATCAAGAGCGGTAAACTGAAACCTTCCAGGAATATGGATATAAAGGTCACCTATCATGATCCGTGTCATCTGGGGCGGCTAGGAGAACCTTACATACACTGGTCGGGCAAACCGGTAGAGGGCAATATCCGGATATTTGATCCGCCCAAGGAGTTTCGCCGGGGTAGCTACGGGGTTTATGATGCGCCCAGGAACATCCTGGCCAGCATTCCGGGACTAAAGCTGGTCGAAATGCCCAGGACCAGGGAATATGCCTGGTGCTGCGGGGCAGGAGGGGGAGTAGCCGAGTCCAATCCCGAATTCGCCGCATGGACAGCCAGGGAAAGAATCGATGAAGCCGATTTCACCAGGGCGGAATATCTGGTCACCGCCTGTGCCGGCTGTGAACAGACCTTCAACTCAGCGTTGAAAGGAAGCAGCAGCCGGATTGAAATCATCGATATCAATACACTATTAAAAAAAGCAATTTAACAGGAGGCTGATGATCATGGCTTTATCAAGAGAGCTATACCGGGCATTAGAAGATACCATCGGACCGGAATATGTTTCCGATGATCCCGTTATATTGGACTCATATGCATGGAGAATGAACAGACCGGCTACAAAATTCGTTCCCAGGTTCGAGGCAATAACGCTACCCGATTCCACCGAGCAGGTACAGGGAATAGTCAAGCTGTGCAACAAACATAAAGTACAGTTCAAGGCCTCAAGCACGGGCTGGGGATTTTTCGCGGATCCGGGAGGGCCGGGCGTAGTAAAAATAGACCTGAGGAGAATGAACCGGATCATTGAGATCAATGAAAAAAACATGTATGCAGTAGTAGAGCCTTATGTTATCGCCGCTCAACTACAGGCCGAGCTGATGAAAAGGGGCCTGAACTGCAATATAACCGGTGCAGGCAGCAACTGCTCCGGAATGCCACTGGCAGCACATGCCAACCTGGGGCACCTCAGCATCAGCGGGAGCTACGGCGAACGAAATCTCTTGGGAGTGGAATGGGTCACGCCTGAAGGTGAAATTGTAAAGCTAGGCTCCCTGGGCTCGCTGGGCAAGTGGTTCTGCGGGGACGGGCCTGGGCCTTCGCTGAGGGGCATTATCCGCGGCAATGTTATGCCTCTGGGGGGACTGGGAGTTTTCACGCGGGCAGCGCAGAAGATCTATCACTGGCCGGGCCCCGCTACCTTTCCACTCAAGGGAGTATCTCCGCGTTATGTTCCCTCCAGGATAACACCCTGGTTCATGGTACGCTACCTTTCATTCAAGAACAGGGCCGACCTTACCAAAGCCGTGGAAAAAGTCGGTGAGAGTGAAATCGGCTTCATCATGATGGGTTTTACCCCGGGTATGATGGCCTCCAACATCGCCACCAACAATAATGAAGATATCGAATATCTAAAGAAATACACCGCAGAGGTGCAGGGCCCCGGATTCATGCTCATTATTGCCGGCAACTCAGCCAACGATTTTGAATATAAGAAGCAGGTGCTTGAGACAATCAGGCAGGAATTCAACGGCCAGTCGCTGAAAGACCCGGAGGACCCGCAGAAAGCCCTCGGCTTCATCTGGCGCTTTACCAGGGTCTCCGGCTCCATCCGGGAAGTGGACAGGGCTTCAGGCGTTTTCGGCGGAGAGGTCGGCTGCACGGACGTTTTCCCGCTGATGCAGCAGTACATCGTGGAATCAGGCCCGATCAAGCAAAAATATATCGATGAAGGACTGCTTTTTGATGACAGTTCGTCGCCTTTCGTACAGTCCATAGAGCACGGACACTGCGGCCACGGCGAACTGCTCCTGCGCTATAACCCCAACAATCCCGCTGCTATCGAAGCAACCGGGGAAATAATTGGATTTGCCAATAAAACAGCCATCGAGGGACACTTCGGCGTGCCGGGGCATGCCCTGGGAGAAGCCCATGAGGAATTCGGACCGCACACCTCCAATTATCATCTCTGGCTGAAAAAGATCAAGAATACCTTCGACCCCAACCTGGTCTCCGAGACCACCCATTACGTCAAGCCGGACTAGAACCCGCATTTATTAAACCCATAGTCTACCAACCGGGGGACTCTCCAGCAATCACGGAGGAGGGCCCCCGGTACATACACCGGTAAAAACTCCTAAAAGATCGAAGGGAAGGATTGATTTAAGTCTCCACCAGCTCCAACAATATCTTGGCCCCTTTAGGGTGCACAAAGGCTATTCTGGTATTCTGGACTCCTTTTCTGGGTTTCTGGTCTATCAGGGGAATATTCCTGGTTCTGATGCTATCCAGAGATTTTTCAAGGTTGTTCACTCCTAAAGCCAAGTGATGTATTCCCTCGCCTCGCTTTTCGATAAAGGTTGCAATTGTGCTATCCGGAGAGGTAGCCTCCAATAGCTCAATCTTACTCTCACCTACATTGATGACGGCGGTTTTAACCTTTTGTTCCTCTAAAGTTTCTATGGCATCAACTTCAAGGTCGAGAATATCCGTATATAATTTCAAGGCCTCATCCAGGTTTTTAACTGCAATTCCGATATGATCTATTTTTCTAATCATGATTTTATTTTTCCTTATTTAACGTTGGTTTGAATGAATTTACTGATTTCCGATATCGAAGTACCGGGCCCGAAGACAGCCGCAATGCCGGCTTTCTTCAATTCAGGAATATCCTTCTGGGGTATGATGCCTCCCGCTACTACCAGCATTTCTTTACCGCCTTTGTCTTTGATCATTTGTATTACCCTGGGGAATAAAGCCATATGCGCACCGGAAAGACAGCTCAAGCCGACCACATCCACATCTTCATGAATCGCAGCTTCGGCAATTTGCTCGGGTGTCAGGCGTAATCCCAGGTAAATTACTTCCATCCCGGCATCCCTCAGTCCTCGAGCTATTACCTTGACTCCCCGATCGTGCCCGTCCAGTCCGGGCTTGGCTACCAGGACACGGACAGGTTTATTTTTGTTCATCACGATATCGAACTCCTTCCAGGGCTACTAAAATCTTAGCTAACTTTCCCTTTCCCTCATGAATGTTCTGAAAATATTGGTGATATTTTACAGAATGCCCGGCTCACGATATTCTCCGAAAACATCACGGAGCGCGTCACTAATCTCGCCGATTGTCGTATAAGCTTTTACTGCTTCAATCAAAGCTGGCATGAGATTCTCATCTGTACCGGCGACTTTTCTCACGTTCTCCAGGGCCTGCTGTACCTTCCGGGTATTTCTATTCGCCTTGAGTTTCCTTAATCTCTCGACCTGTTTATATTCAAATGCGGCATCTACCTCCAGGACGGTTGGAGGCTGTTCTTCCGTGATTTTGTATTTGTTAACGCCGACCACCACCTGTTCTCCTGAATCTAAAGCTCTCTGGTAATCATAAGCCGAGCGACTTATTTCACCCTGAACATAGCCCGTGCGAATGGCTTCCAGTGCGCCGCCTATCTCATCAACCTTCTGAATATATTTCCAGGCGCCTTCCTCAATCCGGGTAGTAAGCGACTCCAGATAATAAGACCCACCCAGAGGATCGACAGTATCGGCCACACCGCTTTCCTCGGCAATGATTTGCTGAGTCCTGAGGGCTACCTGTACTGCCTGCTCTGTCGGCAATGCCCAGGCTTCATCGAATGAATTGGTATGCAAAGATTGGCAACCACCCAGCACCGCGGCAAGCGCCTGGATTGTGACCCGGATTATGTTATTCAAGGGTTGCTGGGCAGTCAAAGTAAACCCGTCCGTTTGTACATGATACCTTAGCATCATTGAGCGAGGATTAGTAGAATGGAATCTCTCCTTAACGATTTTAGCCCATATCCGGCGTAAAGCTCTGAACTTGGCTATCTCTTCAATCAAATTAGTATTAGCCGCAAAAAAGAATGAAAAGCGGGGCGCAAAAGAATCAATCTGCATTCCCTTATCCAACATAGCCTGGATATAAGCGATCCCGTTTGCCAGAGTAAAAGCGGCTTCTTGAATTGCGGTCGCTCCTGCTTCTCGAATGTGGTAGCCACTGATACTAATTGAGTTCCATTCCGGCATGTTTTCTGCACAATAACAGCAAACATCGGTTACCAACCGCATTGAGGGCCTTGGAGCAAAGATATATGTGTTCCGGGCAATAAATTCCTTTAAAATATCATTTTGGACAGTTCCACGAAGCTGGCTCTTATCAACTCCCTGCTTTTCTGCTGCGGCTATGTACATAGCCAGGAGAATAGCAGCAGTGGAATTGATAGTCATAGAAGTACTGACTTCTGCCAGGGGAATACCATCCCAGAGTTGCTCCATATCTTGAAGAGAATCTATAGCAACTCCAGTCTTACCCACCTCCCCGGCTGAGAGGGGATGGTCGGAATCATATCCCTCCTGGGTCGGCAAATGAAAAGCGACACTAAAGCCGGTATTTCCCTGGCTATATAAATATTTATAACGCTGGTTGGTCTCTTCCACAGTAGCAAACCCGGCATACTGGCGCATCGTCCACAGCTTTCCCCGGTAACCGTTGGGCATGATATGTCTTGTGAAAGGGTATTCTCCCGGTAAACTAATATCGCTGGTACCGTCTGAGGGTAGATATACCCTTTTCACCAATGAGCCATTTACAGAAGTTTTAAATTCCTTTTTCCTTTCTGCTGTTTTATCTATTTTCATTTTTCATCTCTCCCGCCATAACATTTATTTTGAAACAGGCGGTTTTGTTCTGTGCTTTTCAATTTCTTGATAGAGTTCTTCTATACCGATATCGTTGGAAGCTTGAACCATAAGAATGGACTGCTCATTCCTTTTGGAACTGTAGGCAAGCTCATCCCTGATTTGATTTTCAAGTTTATCGGCTCCTTCAAGGTCGGCTTTATTGATAACAATTATATCCGCTATTTCTATTAGTCCGGCTTTCATCATCTGAATACTATCACCATACCCCGGGACCAGCACTACCACAACTGTATCTGCAACATGAATAATGTCGGTCTCTGTTTGCCCCACTCCCGTGGTCTCGATAAGAATGATGTTTTTCCCCGATGCCTCCAACAATCTGACCGTGTTATCAATAGCCCTGCAAAGTCCGCCATAGTATCCCCGGGTGGCCATGCTGCGGATAAAGACCCCTTTATCCAGATAATGTTGTTGCATACGGATCCGGTCTCCCAGCATAGCCCCACCGGTAATAGCACTGCTGGGATCAATAGCAATCACTCCAATAGTTAAACCCTGCCTTCGATAACAGGCTATCAGCTTATCTATTAAGGTGCTTTTTCCGGCTCCTGCCAGTCCCGTAATTCCTATAACATGGGCTTTTGAAGCAGGGGGAGAAACCAGCCCCATTATCTCCGTAACTTCCGGAATCTCATTCTCAATAAGACTGATCAATTGAGCCAGGGAAGAATTATCACCCTTATTCATCCGCTCAATTTGTTCTTTAATATTATGACTCAACATATCAATTTATCTGATATAATTTTTTTAATGCTCTACTTAGCAATACATTAAAACTCATATTATAAATATTTTTGGAATCTGCTTTCCGGGTATAACACCAACTTTCTCCAGGCCCGGGTGCAAATACATCCGAAAAATATTTATATCTAATAATTTCTCTCCTTGTTGCTCTTCATAGTTAGCATTATAGCTGCCTTTTCTTTGCGAAAGCTAACAATTTAAAAAATTTAACATTTACCAAAGTTTACTATTTCGCTTGCATCCTTATAACAGGGAGGACTGTAACGGGTAGTCCTCCAAAGATATTATTCCACTGCGCATATCAGCAGCGCAAGCAAGACAGGTGGTGGTTCCATGTGCCTCATAGTTTGTACCAGGTAGCATAATGAACCAGGGGGATTCTAAGACAATAACAGGAGGAGGGTCCCCCCGTATTTATTCCGATAAACATTGCTACTTTTCTGCCTGATGCTTTTTCTCGAACCATGCCCTTCATTTTCGAGAATGCATTGTATGCGGGTAATTTCTCGTATAAGATGAAAGTAGAGAAGGATTGAGAAAAAGGAGAATGGGAACATGGTTAATGCAAGCGACTTGAAGGGCTATAATCTGTTTTCAGGTCTGGAAGAATCCGCCCTTGCCCGGATTGCTGAGCTTTGCACCAGGCACACTTATCCGGCCAACACCGTAATTTTCGATCCGAATACCAGCGCCGATGACGTATATTTACTGGAAGGCGGCAATGATGTAGTGCAGATTGAGATACCTATCCAGGAGCACGATATAAAGGTAACAATACATACCCTGCACAAGGGAGAGGTCTTCGGCTGGGCCGCGCTGGGTCCGCCGCATTCGAGAACCGCTACCGCCAGGTGCCTGGAACAAGCCAGTGTGATTGTCATTAAAGGAAAGGATCTCCTGGACCTGCTGGAAAACGATGCTGCCACAGGCTACCAGGTAATGAAGAACTTAAGCGGCATCATCAGCTCCAGACTGGCCTATACCACGATAGTCTTCCGCAGGGAAATACAGAGGCTAACCAGGAAACACACCAGCATGGTTACTGCCTGACAAGGGAGGATACAGAGAACATAATAAAGGAGATGCCCGGCAGCCGGAAAAATCAAGCCAGGGAGGTGGATGGTATGACAAGAGAAGAAGAAATCAGACTCATAGCCTACAGCCTCTGGGTAAGGGAAGGATACCCCCACGGACGAGCCGTTGAGCACTGGTTGAGGGCTGAAGCCATCTGGGAGAAAGTCCACACGGGGAAAACGGCCTCCGGCATTTTCACAGCAATCCAGGAAGAAGCGGAAGAAGACGATCTCAGTTACTCTCCTTCTTTCTGATCCGTAATATGTGAAGTTCTATTACTTGCGAGTAGAGGCCGGCAGCGTATAGCTGCCCTGTGTAGTCAATGAACTCCCGGAACGGCCGATACCTTACCGCCTATATTGCGGTGATTGGTCCATTCATAGAGGTAGACTGAAAAGCACATCCTACCATATCGTAATATGGAAAATCGGTACAATAATTGAGTCTGCCCTACCACCCTGAGATGCTGCCCGAAGGGAGAAAAGGCGTCGTCGGGTAACAGCATGACAATGTCCGGAAGGTTGTTGCTTTGTAGTCTGTCGTCTGCTTTACAAAGGCGAGGGTATCACCGCTATAGATAACGGCGCTTTCAGGGTGTTATACTACAAGGTGATGTTTTCCCAACTACGTACCTATCAACCTGTACTTTCCCCGGCTTTTAACATGTGAAAGGCGCTAAATTGCTGAAGAAATCGTACAATACGGCAGTGATTGGCGGCGGGGCCGCCGGAATATGCGCAGCCATCACCCTGGCACGCAGGGGAAAGTCCGTTATCATCTGCGAAAAAACGCACGTTGCCGGAAAAAAGCTCCTGGCGACAGGCAACGGGAGATGTAATCTCCTGAATGACGAACTGAACGAGTCTTTTTACAATCCCGAAGCCGCGGAACTGGTCAGGTCCGTTTTCAGGCAGTTCGGGAAAGACCGTATATTATCATTCTTCCGCGGACTGGGACTTATAACCTTCTCACAGGAAGGACGGGTCTTTCCCATCACCAATCAGGCCGCCTCGGTCCTGAAAGTCCTGGAAATGGAACTTGCCAGATTATGCGTAGAGATAGAACCGGATTTCAATTGTACCTCGGTTTCCTGTGGGGAAAAGATTATTAAGGTCTCGTCAGCGGAAAAAAAAGAAATTGAGTGCCTTAAAGTGATCGTCGCTGCCGGCGGCAGGAGCTATCCCGCTTTCGGCTCGGACGGGAGCATGTATGCCGTCGCAGCCCAACTGGGGCACAGGATCATCACTCCAGTCCCCTGCGCAGTCCCACTGGTGGTAAAGGACAATCTTTGCTTTTTACTCCAGGGACAGCGTATTTTCGCGGTGGCCAGGAGCATTATTGACGGATGTGAAGCTAAACGGGCCGGAGGCGAATTACTGTTCACCAAGTACGGTCTCTCCGGTACATGCATACTTGACATCAGCCAGTCCGTTTCGGCGGCCCTGAACAGAGAACACCGCAGCCGGATCCAAGTATCGATCGACCTTCTGCCTTTTCTGGATAGAGAACCGCTTAAGGCTGAACTTGAAAAGAGGCAAAAGCAGGGAATAGTACCCGAAGAGATGCTGGCGGGACTGCTGCCCAACAAGCTGTGTTCAGCATTCAAGGGGCTTTTCGAGAAAAATGGTTCTGAGTCCGTAGCGGCTGCTGCGGGGGCATTAAAGGACTTGCGTTTTAAAGTGGAAGGCACGCGTGGATGGAATGAAGCCGAGTTCACCTGCGGCGGCATTGACGTGAGTGAGATCAGGAGCGGGACACTCGAATCGAAAATCAAGAAAGGCGTCTATTTCGCCGGGGAAATCCTGGATGTCAACGGGCAGCGGGGCGGCTACAATCTGGCCTGGGCTTGGGCTTCGGGCATGGTGGCTGGAAAAAGCGGATAAAGCCCCCCGACCTTAAGGTGCGGGTATTGTTTATTCCGACCCTGAAGGGTCGATCTGCGGTTATGAAATCCCGTCATCCTGAAGAGGATATGCAAACGCATGGCGTTATATTATAATATATGAGGCAATGGATCAAAGTAGCATCGATACCAAACAGGACAATCCGATAAGAACTGATGTTGAACCGGACAGGATCGAGTGTGCGCTGAGGGGGCTTAGTGAAGCTGTAGCTGACCAGAAAGAGCGCCTTGAAAAACAGACAGCGGCTTTGGAAAAACTAACCCAGGCCGTCAAGCAACTCGAACAGACTGTTAAGAAAGAAATCCATTCCGAAGCACGCCAGTCCAGCTCACAACTGGATGAGCTTATCAAGCTATTTGTGGAATACGACATTAATCCCCAGTTTTACCACGAGTATAAAATGCTCAAGCCCCCGCCCGCAGCTAAACCCGGACAACTGGTAAGGCGCAAACGCAATCACAATATCGATAAATAGGGATAATCACGACTGATTTAGCCTATGCCGTAACATATGCCTTACATGGATGAAGCAATCCCTCATCCAGGCATGAAATTGATCCTGACAAGCGCATTTGACACGGAAAGGCAATGCTGTTATAATCCCTTTAATGTCGTCATACGACACTTCTGCACCTTTACTGCATTATGTAAACGCTGCTGTCTGTAGCACAGACGGCAGCGTTTGATTTGCGGCAGAGTATAGCTACATCAATTAATTTACTCAGGCCATGAAAGAACCAGGGCATATCAGTTATGGAAGAGATTCTGAAACTGGATGAATATAACATGCTGTGGCAGAGATTTTCCCAGGCAAGATCCGCCATAGTTAAAGCCCGGCAAAAAAAGGCCGGGAAGTATCTCCACCCCAACTGGGGTAGTGCTCTGGTCCTGATATGGTCGCTGGAAGGCCAGGCTACACCCGGCATATTATCCGAAGCTCTTTTCCTGGAACACCATTCCGTGTCGGAGCTGATCAACAGGCTGGAGAAAAAGGGCCTGGTTAAAAGGACCAAAGACCCGGATTATAAAAACAGGGTCAGGTTGTCGATCACCGAAAAGGGGCGCAGGGACTGTTATGAAGCTATGCAAACGGAGTTTTTATCCAGCATCATGTCCTCTCTCTCAAAAGAGCAGGCAGTCCAATTCAAAACATGCCTGGATATCCTGCTTCAGAAGGCCCTTGATGAGCTGGGAATAGAGAATAAATACCCTCAATAACAATCAAAAAGTGGAATGACTGCGTGTTGTTTTTTCTGTACAGGCCATTCGTACATGTTCAATGTATAAATAAAAACGATTCAATTCGGTTAAAAAATGAAAGGGGGTAGAAATGATTGAACAAGAAAAGCTGGTAAACATTGTGGGAGCAGCCAACGTAAGCTGTGATCAGGCTGCGCTGAACCAGTACTCCAGGGATGTGAGCTTTGTAAATCCCGTAAGACCAGCCTGTGTGGTCAAACCTTCCAGCGCGGGAGAGATCAAGCAGATCGTTGCTCTGGCCAATGAAACCTCAACCCCACTCGTACCGGTGAGTTCGGGGCCTCCTCATTTCCGGGGCGATACAGTTCCCTGTATCGGAGGATCTGTCATGGTCGATTTGAGCGGCATGAAAAAGATCATCAACGTCGATCGGCCTCGCAGGGTAGCCATGGTCGAGCCGGGTGTGACCTTTGGAGAGCTAATCGCGGCAACCAAGAAAGAGGATATCAGGCTAAATATGCCTCTGTTACCCAGGAGTACCAAATCGGTTATAGCCAGTATACTGGAGAGAGAGCCGGTTATTATGCCCAAGTATCAATGGGACGCATCCGATCCCCTGGCCTGTGTTGAGATCTACTTTGGGGCCGGTGATGAATTCAGGACCGGGCAGGCAGCCGGGCCGGGTAGCGTGGAAGAGCAATGGAAAGTGGGCGGCGTGCAAAAAGCCCCTTACGGACCGGGCATCGGTTCCTGGCACCGGATGATCCAGGGCTCTCAGGGAACCATGGGAATCGTAACCTGGGCGTCCATGAGATGCGAACTCCTCCCCAAAGTTGAAGAGCCCTTCGTGGTTGGTTCTGCCAATCTCAAGGCACTGATCGAGATGGCTTCATGGCTCATTCGTCTGAAAGCGGTCAATGAATGCTTCATACTGAACGACACCAATATGGCGGCCATTTTTGCCAGGAACTGGCCTGGTGAATATCAAAGCCTGAAAGATAAATTACCCGCGTGGAACCTGTTCTATACGGTTGCCGGATATGAAGTATTTCCCGAAGAGAGAGTCAGTGCCTATATCAAAGATATCACTGATTTAACCAAACGGCTGGCATTGGAAACGGGAAAATCAAGCGGCGGAATTTCAGCCAATCAAATCCTTAAGGCTGTCCAGAATCCCTGTGAGGAGCCTTACTGGAAAATACGTTATAAGGGAGCCAGTGAGGACATTTTCTTCCTCACTCTCAATAACAAAATCGAAGATTCAGTCAAGACCATGAAGGATGCGGCGTCGAAAGCCGGGTATGCTGTTACAGATATGGGTGTTTACATCCAGCCTGTTGTACAGGGTACCAGCGTCCATTGTGAGTTTAACCTGTTCTACGATCCCGCCAACAAAACTGATGTTAACAAAGTCAAAGGTTTAACCATGGATGCTACCCGAGCCCTGCTGGCCCGGAATGCCTTTTTCTCCCGTCCTTACGGTGAGGTTACCGATATGATAGTAAACCGTGACGCGGCCACCCGTTCCGTTCAAACCAAACTCAAGAATATATTTGATCCCAAGGGTATTATGAATCCCGGGAAATTGGGATTCTAAAAAGACATCAACCAGGATGTTGATAATTAATTGAAATTAGGAGGTAGCGAATATGGGACTGGAGAAATACCAGGGTGATATAAAGATGTGCTGCCGGTGTTCGGCCTGCAAATTCATACCTATGCAAAAGGTAAAGGGATCCGATTATTCCTACGTATGTCCCAGCATAGCTAAATATAATTTCCACGCCTATTCAGCCGGCGGAAGACTGAATATCGCCAATTCAATGATGGAGAACGGATTCAATTATTCGGATAAAATTCTGGATATCGTGCAAAATTGCCAGATGTGCGGCGCCTGTGGAGTCTCGTGCAACTATGCCATGGACATGGAAGTAATAGAGCCGATCCAGGAATTCCGCAATAAAACGGTTGAGGACGGCCACACCGTACCCGCATTAGACAAATTGATCGAAAGCCTTGCCAAACAGAATACCATGGTCCCTGGAGCAGCGGTCAAACGTGGCGACTGGGCAAACGGCCTGAATCTGAAAGATTACACCAAAGAGAAGGTAGATGTTATTTATCATGCAGGCTGCCAGACCAGCTACAACAAGGATATGTGGAAGCTTGCCCAGGCCAGCGCCAAAATACTGCAAAAAGCCGGAGTTAACTTCGGCATCGGTGGAGCCAACGAGATTTGCTGCGGCGGCCGCGCTTATCAAATGGGTTATGAGAAAGCCTTCCTGGACCAGGCCAGGAAATACATGGAAATCATCAAGCAGTCCGGCGCTAAAACACTGGTCACAAGCTGCGCGGACGGTTATCAAGCCTTCAAAGTACTTTATGACAAGTTCGATCTCAAGGGCGACCTGGAAGTACTGCATATCACAGAGTATATAGACCGCCTGATCAAAGAGGGTAAACTCAAGCTATCGAAGAATGTAGATATGACGGTAACCTATCATGATCCCTGCCGCCTGGGCCGGTTGGGTGAACCCTGGATACACTGGGAAGGGAAGCTTCTACCCGGAGGGAGCTTTATGTTCGATCCTCCCAAGACCTACCGCAGAGGCTCCAAAGGTATCTATGAGCCTCCAAGAAATGTGCTGAAAAGCATTCCCGGGGTCAAGCTCTCAGAGATGGTAAGAATCAAGGAATACGCCTGGTGCTGCGGCGCCGGAGGCGGCGTAATTGAATCAAACCCGGAGTTCGCTCTATGGACCGCCAGGGAAAGAATTGATGAAGCCCTGGCAACCGGGGCCGATGCCCTGGTAACGGCCTGTCCATGGTGTGAGAAAGTCTTCAAAGAAGCTGTACAGGGAACCGGAAGCAGCCTGAAGGTGTACGATATTGTTGAACTGGTAGAAGAGTCAATCTAAGAAAGGAGGTTTACAAGCAATGGCTTTAAGCAAAGAAATATATAGAGAATTCGAGGATGTGGTTGGCAAAGAGAACATCTGTGATGATCCTCTGATTATGCCCGCATATTATAACGTCAAGTTTCTAGCCATAGTCCTTCCCGGGAACACCGCAGAAGTCCAGGCAATAGTTAAACTCTGTAATAAACACAAACTGCCTTTCAGAGCTATATGTACGGGCTGGACCGGGACGTTCCCCAATGGCCTGATCCTGATGGACCTGCGGCGGATGAACAAGATCATCGAGATCAACGAGGAGAACATGTACGCCGTTGTCGAGCCGTACGTGATCTCTGCCGAACTACAGGCTGAACTATTCAAGAGAGGCCTGAACGTTTGCATAAAGGGAGCGGGGTCCAACTGCTCGGCCATGCTCAGAGGTCACGGGGCCATGGACCAGAGCACCAGCGGCGACGACCGCAATCACCTGGCTATAGAGTGGGTGACTCCTTCAGGAGAGCTGGTCAGGTCAGGTTCGCTGGGCTCCTCGGATGAGTGGTTCAGCGGCGACGGACCGGGTCCCTCCCTGAGATCCATTCTTACCAGTGCCGTCCCACCGGGTGTAACCCCGGGCGTGTTTACCAAGGCGGCTGTGAAGGTTTATCCATGGACCGGGCCGGCCCAATATGCACTGGAAGGGAATTCACCCAGGTATATTATGAAAGAGATTCCCGCCAACCTGATGGGACGCTATTACAGCTTCCCCTCAGTCGACCAGATGTGGAATGCCGAGCTCAAACTTGGTGAAAATGAAATTTGTTACGCGCTTTACGGCTTTAACGCAGCCATGGTATCCGCCAATATGTCCACCAGCAACGAGGAAAGAAATGAAGTATTCGCCAAGATAAGCCAGGAGATGAAGGGACCGGGGTTCTTTGTCATAATAGCCGGCAACTCCGCCGCAGACTTCGCTTACAAGAAGAAAGCGCTGGAAAAAATCGTCAGCGATGAGAGCGGCGAATCGGTTAAAATGATCGAAGATAATCCCGATATTGAAGGCATCCTGATCTGCCAGAATACCCGCATCAGCGGCGCTATCCGCGAGACCTTCCGGCCTGGCGGGGCCTTTAAATCAATTCCCATCATGGGGCAGAGAGATGTGAACATACAATGGGCTATCGGCGCCGGAGAAGCCAAGAAGCCTTTGATAACGCAGGGCTTGATCCTGGATGACGGCGGGGCCTTCTTTGGATGGGGAGTCGAGCAGGGGCATCTGGGCAAGACCGAGATCTTCTGCGCCTTTAATCCTACCAATAAAGTAGCCGAGGACGCCGTTTTGAAATGGCAGGCTGAACAGACCGACAGGGCCTTCAGGGAAAATTATTTCGCTTCCACCATGACAACCACACCTGAAATCAACCAGGCCCTTTGCAACTATCATGACTGGTGGAGCAAGATCACCAGAGCCATGGACCCCAACGGCGTATCGCCGGAGAGCGGCTCACTGGTCTAGTCACACCGACATCAATTCCGCAGCATGCAGTCAGGGAGGGAGCCGGCAGCGGCCCCCTCCCTTTTTCGGGCACATCTTCCACAAGTGCTCAGGAAATGGGTGATTCAATCATCTTAACAAAATCCATCTCCCATCTTCCCCCATGTCGACCAAAGGTCACGAGGGAAGAAGCTGATCGGCGCCCTGATAAAAGCCCATCCATTTTTCTGTCTACACCGGTCTGAGAGAGCCGCAGTTCCGGTTAGTATAGAGCCAATGTTCCGGAACTGCGGGAACCATCCTTCCGGAGGTG
>JAFGOB010000079.1 GCA_016926695.1 Dehalococcoidales bacterium
ACCATCCGATCAAGTCATCTTTTTGAACTGCCTACACGGTCACTAACCCCAAACTGGATACGGTCATAGAGTGCGAGCGTCAACACACATAACTCATCACTCAAAACTGGAAACTCATAACTGGAAACTTCAATTCCAGTGCGCCGCGCTTGCAATAGTTAATTATTATATAGTATAATAGTTAATTATTAATAAGATGATAACAATGAGAAGTAATAAGATAGAAGAAACTATCGACCTCCTGTCCCGCCTCCCTCGCGTCATGAGAAAGTCAACAGAAAGCGTTATTTTCAAACCTCTTCTCCAGTCCATCGATAGGGAGCTTTCTCCGCATCATATGGTGATCATGAAAATTGTTGAAGAAGAGGGCGTTATATCCATCTCTAAAATCAGCGATGCGGCTTTGATCGCCAGGGCACAGATGACCCACTCCATAGACAGGCTGATCAGTCTCGGCATGCTGGATTGTGTGCCGGACCGGTACGATCGAAGAAAAAAGGTCGTCATTATCACCCAAAAGGGGAAACAAGCCGTGGCTTCCTTTGATTCCGCATTAAAAAGCCATATGTCGGAAAAGCTCTCCTGGCTTGATGACCGGGAGCTTGATAAATTGTTGGACTCGCTGACATTTCTCCTCAAGACCATGGGAAAATTCTGATATGCACTTACACCAACAAAAAAACTTCTCTACCGTGGACAGGACGGCGGCAGGACGAAAGGAATCCGGAATACCATGCACAACCAGATGCTTGTTATGGCCGATACCAGAATCGGCAGGACGCTTCTAAAACTGACCATACCGGCCTTTTTCGGTATGGTCGTGATGACACTCTATAATGTAGTCGATACCATTTTCATCGGCCGGTACGTCGGTCCACTGGGCATCGCCGGCCTGTCCATCGTCTTTCCCATCCAGATGCTGGCCATGGGAATGGGGCAGATGAGCGGAATGGGCGGCGCTTCGCTTATATCGCGGCTCCTGGGCGCCAGCCAAAAGCAGCGTGCCCAGCATGTACTGGGAAATGCCATCTCCTCAACGGTGCTTCTTTCAGCAATCATCCTTATCGCGGGAGACATCCGGCCGGACTTCTGGTTGAGACTGATAGGCGCCTCCGAGGAGGTCCTGCCCTACGCCCGGGAATATATGGTTATCATTCTCGGCGGCATGATCTTTATGACCCTTTCCGCGGCCCTCAATGGGCTTATCAGGTCCGAAGGTAATGCCAGGGTCGCCATGAATGGTATGATTATCGGCGCTGCGCTGAACATAGTCCTGGACGCTGTCTTTATCATCCCCCTGGATATGGGTGTAATGGGCGCGGCCTGGGCCACGGTCATCGCCCAGTTTCTCTCAACGGTTTATTTCCTGCGCTACTATCGTTCCAGCCGGAGCCACTTGAAAATCACGCGCAGGGACCTCACGCCCGATTTCGGCATACTGAAGTCTATCTATGCTATCGGTTCAGCCTCCCTGGCCATGACGCTGGCAGGCAGTCTTTCAGCAGTGCTGGTAAACCGCGTGCTGGGTACCTACGGGGGTGATTATGCTATATCTGCCTTCGGCGTCATAAACCGCCTGATGATGTTCGCTATCATGCCCGGTATTGTCATAGGGCAGGGACTTCAGCCCATCCTGGGATATAATTACGGCGCGAAACGCTACAGCCTGGCACTGCGGTCGATAAAGCTGGCCCTGGTCTGGTCAACCTCCTTCTGCCTGGCGGCCTTCCTCCTCCTTTTCTTTTTTCCGGAGGTATTCATCAGGATCTTTACTTCGGATAGCGGGCTTATTGATATGTCCGCCCATGCCATGAAGAGGATTTTCTTTTTCCTCTACCTGATAGGTTTCGGGCTCCTGGGATCGCTGGTCTTTCAATCACTGGGTAAGGCCGTAAAGGCCTTTGTTACATCGCTGGCCAGGCCTGCGCTGTTCCTTATCCCCCTGGTAATTATATTACCCCGCTTCCTGGGTCTGGATGGGGTATGGTGGGCATTCGCCATTACTGATTTATTAACCGTTATACTGGTGGGATGCATGCTGATACCTCAGATCAGGGAGATTCAAAAGAAAAAATCGGCTGAATATCCGGCGCCGGTCTTTGCCGAAAACATCTCCGCGGAATCCATGGAAGAGTAGTAAGTCACAGCCAGGAGGGGAAGTCACTGTCAACTGTTTGGTTATTGTCTCTTGTATCTTGATTATTGTTTGTAACTTGTCTCTTGTATCTTGAAATTTGTCTTTCAGGTCTTCCCTCTGTCGAGGACAAAATTCTTCTCCCATACCTTAAAATAATATTTAGGATAGAGGTCTTCTCCGGAGGAGAAGCACCCTCTAGGCGCTGGAGAAGGTCAAGCTCCTTTTCTATCCCTTCTCCCTCGATGGGAGAAGGTCAGGATGAAGGTGTGTAAATCGGTGGGGGTACTTAAAAGTATACTGACAACTGTTAACTGTAGACTATAAACTCGAACTATCCAAACTTGTGGCTGATGCCGTAGCCGCCCTTGGGAAAACGCCATTCAATATTCAGAAACGGGCATCCGACCCGGCAGGAACCGCACTCCAGGCACCCTTCATGGTTGATGGAGATCCTGTCGCCCTCCAGGCGGTAAACATAGGCCGGGCAGAAGTAAAGGCAGGGCTGTTCCCTGCACTGGCTCTTGCATACATCCGGATTGATTATTTTCAGATGGCTCTCCTCATCCACTTTAAAGCGGTCGAGAAAAAGCTTGTCTTCTATTTTCACGCTCATTTAACCGACCTCCAGCCTCTCCAGGCTATCCCTGCCAGCTTTATCAGACCTATTTTCCGCTTGATCTCATCCATGATGATCTTCTGCTTCTGCTTTTTGCTTACCCCGTCAACGGTCAGCATCTCCCGTGCGGCGAACTGAATCACCTGGGGCAGTTCGTTAAAGACCTGGGGCGTGCTGTAAAGAAATCCCGGGAAGTTGCGGTATTTTTTCATGTCCTTCATGACGAATGACTCTTCCATGCTCCTGACGTATGAAGTGAGCCCCTCCCGCGAAGTATCGTTGTTTTTCAACGCCCGCATAATAGCCTGCGCCGCCATTTTGCCGGACGTCATGGCCAGGTTGCTGCCCTCACGGTGTAGGGCATTGAAGAGCATGGCGGAATCGCCGGCTATCAGATACCCGTTGCCCGCTAACTGGGGCATGGTGGAATATCCCCCCTCACCCAGCCAGTGGGCGGTGTATTCTATGGTCTTTCCTCCGGCAATCAGCGGTGCGACCATGGGATGCTGCTTGTATGCCTCGATAAGCTCATAAGGTTTCATCCTGGTACGGGTAAAATCAGCCAGGTTGGCTCCTACGGAAATGGAGACCGAATTTTTATTGGTATAGACAATAGCCACGCCGTCCATCCCGCCGGTCATCTCACCCAGCACCTCTGTTGTGACACCGTCTGAGGGAGATACGCCGAACCTCTGCTCTATAACCTCGGATGACAGCTCAATGGTCTCTTTTACGGCCAGCGCCACGTTTTCCGCCTTCAGATCAGGGCGAAAGCCCGCCTTGGCTGCCAGCGGTGAGTTAACCCCATCGGCCAGAAGTACCACCTTCGCCTTTATCTCTCCGTCCGCCCGGTTGGTCATCGCTCCGCAGACCTTGCCCTGGCTGTCTTTGACCAGGTCGATCACTACCGTCGAAGGAATAACAAGCGCCCCCTTTTTCCTGGCCTGTTCGGCAAACCAGCGGTCGAACCTGGCCCTGCCGACGGTAAATACGTTATGCTGCCGTTCCCCCCCGAATATGCTGTCCCTGTATCCTAAACTGAAACCGGCCTCCTTGGAGAGAAGCCAGATCCGCGATTCTATTATGTTACGCTCTATCGGGCATCCCAGCGCCGCGTAGTCCGGCAGTATCTGCGCCAGATTATGTCCGTAGAGCACCCCTCCCGACATATTCTTGGAACCGGGATATTCACCCCGCTCGATTACCACGGTCTTCACACCGGCCTCAGCCAGCGTACACGCTGCCGATATTCCGGCCGGACCCGCCCCTACTATTGCGACATCGAATAACTCGTTCATTGCTTAGCCCCTTGTTTTTGCGGACCGGACAACCTGGTTTTAAAACTTGCGATCAGATCGGGGACTATCTTCATATAGTCGCCGATTATGGAATAATCGGCAATCTGCACCATCGGCGCGTTGCGGTCGACGTTAATGGCAATTATTTTGTCCGAGCCCTGCATGCCAACAAGGTGCTGTACCGCACCTGATACCCCTACCCCGATATAAAGCTTGGGGGCGACTGTCTTTCCTGTCTGCCCCACCTGCCTCATGTAAGGAAGAAGTCCCGCTTCAACCAGCGGACGCGAACAGGCGATGGTACCGCCCATCAGCCCGGCCAGCTCTTCCATCATGGGGAAACACCTGGTATCGCAGGCCCCTTTGCCCAGCACAATTAAAACGGGCGAACGGGTTATGTCCACCATCCCGCTCGAATCAAGAGTGATCGTCTTGAGCACCCTGGGTACAACTTCGGCAAAACCCTCGTACTGTACCGCGCATATATCGCCCTTGCGGGATGGGTCCTTGGCAGGCATTTTCATAACCTTGGGCCGGACGGTGCTCATCTGGGGTCTGTGCGTGCGGCACAGGATGGTTGCCATGATATTGCCGCCGAAGGTCGGTCGGGTCATCATAAGCAACCGCTCGTCCGCCGCAATATCCAGCCCCGTGCAATCGGCAGTAAGACCCGTCTGGAGCTGAGTTGCTACGACACTGGAAAGATCACGGCCAAGGGGAGTAGCTCCGATCAGGAATATTTCCGGTTTTACGGTGTTACATAACTGCTTGAGAGCGTCGCCGTATACCTTTGACACATAAACATGGAACATGGCGCTTTCCATGGTATAGACCGTGTCGCAGCCGTAAGCGATCGCTTCCCGGGCAATATCGCCGGTATTTATCCCCAGCAGGAAACCTATAACCTGCGTGTTAAGCTTTCCTGCCAGTTCCCTGGCCTTGCCCACCAGTTCCCAGGCTACCTCAGCGGCCGCTCCGTCGCGCACTTCTATGAATACCGCCACGCCCTTGTATTGCGAAATAGCGTCCGCTTTGCCCGCGGCAGTCTCAACCTTGGGGGACTTTTTTACCGGTTTATCGAATAAAATAGCATCGGCAGGACAGACCTGAACGCATTTACCGCAACCAACACACTTTTCGGCGTCTATTTTGGCAATACCATCTACGATATCAATCGCATCTACAGGGCATTGAGAGAGGCAGACCTGGCAACCTGAGCACTTCTTTTCGTTTACCTGTGCTACTTCTCTGCCTTTGCTGTTTTTAGGCATTTCTTCCCTTATCTTTTACTTATTGAAAACCTCGGACATTATGGCCGCATCTTTCTCAAACAGGACTTCCACCATCTCGTCAACGGCTTTGTCCTGGCTTTCCGTGTAATCAAAGACCGGCCCGCCTTTACGTGGAGGAGGAGCGAAAATAGTCCTTACCGAGGTCGGGGATCCCTTCAATCCCAGCAGGTCCGGCTCACAACCAAGCTCTTTAGCGCCCCAGACCTTGATCTCCTGCCTTATTGCCCTTACCAGGCCCGGCAGCGAGGCGTATCTCGGCACCGCCAGCTCAAGCTCAACTGTCAGGAGTACCGGCAAACCGGCTTCTATTACCTGGCTGCCGCCTTCAATTTCACGCCTGACCTGGATCAGCTTTTTCTCAACATTAATATTAATGATCTCGGAAATATACGTTAGTTGCGTATAGCCCAGCCGTGTGGCCACGCCGGGGCCGGTCTGAGCGGTATCTCCGTCAATAGCCTGCTTGCCGCACATCACGATCTGTACCGGATCGGTCTGACTGATTTTGGCGATGGCCGAAGCCAGCGTATAGCTGGTAGCCAGCGTATCCGCCCCCGCCAGGGCCCTGTCGGATAGTAAAATCGCGTCGCTGGCCCCTAAAGCCAGGCAATCACGCAGTGCGGACTCAGCCTGGGGAATACCCATGGTAATAACCGTTACCTTGCCGCTGTACTTTTCAACCAGTTTTACCGCTGCCTCTACAGCGACCAGATCATATGGATTGCAGATAGACTCCACGCCAGCGCGTATGAGGGTATTTGTAACCGGGTCGATTTTTACCTGGGTAGTGTCCGGCACTTGTTTAATACAACACACAATATGCATCAATCTTCCACCCTGCCTAATTATAGTTTAGTGCGTGACTAAAATCAATAATCGAGCAGGATAGGCACTATCATACCATGCCTGCCGGTACGCGCCGGTCGTGTGAAACCACGATTTTTTCATGCGTTATGTTATTTAATGTCCTGTTTTATCTCCCCCCGTTTCCGGTCTTATTTTTGCCATACATTCCATTTCCCGGCTTTCAGACCGTGCTTCTTGTTTCTCTTTTTGTCTGCTATAATGCAGCCATGATTATAGACTTTCATACTCATATATTCCCACCTGAGATTGTGCACAACAGGGAGAAATACCTGGAAACAGACCCGCTTTTTGCATTGCTCTATGCGAATCCAAAGGCCAGACTGGCCACAGCCGAAGACCTTTTAAGCAATATGGACGAACAGGGAATAGACATCTCTGTGACACAGAACATCGCCTGGAACACTCCTGAAATGTGCCGGCGGACCAACGACTATATTATTGAATCCATTAAACACTACCCGCAGCGACTGATCGGATTCGGGATGGTTGTCCTCGATTCTCCCTCCAGCGCCTTGCCCGAGATTGAGCGCTGTGCTGAAAACGGGATCAGAGGCATGGGCGAAATCAGGCCGGACAGGAGGCTTTTAGCCGGTCCACTGAAAATCCGGCCGGTCATGGAGAGCTTGATCGAGCATGATATGATTCTTTCAACACATACCACCGAGCCGGTTGGTCATATCTACACCGGGAAGGGAGAAGCAACCCCTGAGCTGCTGTATCCCCTTTTTTCGTCTTATCCCTCACTTAAGATAGTTTGCGCTCACTGGGGAGGCGGGATGCCCTTTTATTTCCTGATGCCTGAGGTCAGGCGCGCGCTGGACCGGGTCTATTTCGACTCGGCAGCCTCACCCTTTCTATACAGTTCCCGGGTCTACCTCCAGGCAGCTTCCATGGCCGGGGAAGAACGTATACTCTTCGGCAGCGATTATCCCCTTCTTAAACCCGGACGACTGTTGAGCGAAATCAACACGCTTGACCTGCCGCAGGATTTGAAGAACAAAATACTATCTGAAAACGCCAGAAAGGTCCTTGATCTTTAATACGCTTTAGCTGTGCTTCAACGCTATCGCCCGGCACAGCGGAAAAAGCTGCATGTTGAAGATGACCGAAATAATATCAGGACAACTTATATGGAGCAAATACGTTCGTTCATCGCAGTGGAACTTCCGGAAAACGTAAAAACCGGACTGAAAGAAATCCAGGGACGCTTGAAATCAGAAAACCCCAGTATTGCCAGGTGGGTCGATCCTGCCGGTATACACCTGACTCTTAAGTTCCTGGGAAACGTCCCCGCGAACCAGGTTGAAGCAATATCCCGGTCCATCAAAAAAGCTGCGGCTGAGGTTAGCCCGTTCTCGCTTGAGATCAAGGGCCTGGGAGCTTTCCCGTCGCTGGCCCGTCCCCAGGTGGTCTGGACAGGACTTTCGGGTGATATCGACCGGCTGAATATGCTGCAAAAAAGTCTGGAAATACAGGTCTCTCCCCTTGGTTTTCCCTCTGAGAAACGGCCTTTTTCTCCCCATCTGACCCTGGCCCGCCTGCGCGATACTGCTACTGCGATCGAAAGGCAAAAACTGGGTGAAAAGATCTCGAATATACAGTTCAGCTCCGGGTTCCACATGAATGTAAATTCCGTTAATCTTATGAGAAGCCAGTTGACACCAGCCGGAGCAATCTATACTCGTCTGTTTGAAATAGACCTGTAACCCTCTTGCGCATTGACACTTTGTTGTAGTATACTTCAATAACAAGCCGGACGGGAGGTGGCACTTTTGGAATTCTACAATAGTTTCCCCAAATGTCAAAAATGTAAAATCGGAGACCTCGTACCGTTATCTGATTTCGGCAGCCAGGGGGCTGCTATTCAATACAAAGCCTGGGTTTGTACTAATCCTGATTGCGGATTTAATCTGAAAATCAGAAACGGCGATGTCTATATCTACGAACCGATCAATAACGGGGCTCATGCGGTAAGAACTCATTAATTTTTTTATAATGGGATATATTATCCGGTATTTATAGAAAAGGTGAGTGGGGGTGCTTCCTCGATTGTTAAATATGAAGAGGGCAGCACTGGATCTTTTTTTTCCGCAGAATTGCCTGGGCTGTGGGGAGGAAGGGGAGCTGATATGCCGCAGATGCCTCGATATTCTTCCGCGTTTACTGCCTCCGGTTTGCCCGAGATGCGGTAAACCCCAACCCGGGGGAATTCTTTGCCGGGGATGTTTTGTGCTTCGTGCCGAAATTCAAGGTATTCGTGCCCCTTTAAAGTTTGAAGGTCTGGTGCGCGAAGCTATACACCAGTTCAAATATAAAAATTTGCGTAGTCTCGCAGCACCTCTTTCTTTGATACTTTATTATTATCTGCTGGATAATCCCCTGCCGTTTGACGTGCTGGTACCCGTTCCTCTGCACCCCAGAAGATCGAAGGAGCGTGGCTATAACCAGTCAGGGCTATTGGCGAATAAGCTGGGCAGAATGATGAAGGTCCCGGTTGTTGATAACTGCCTGGCGAGGAAAACTTTTCTGGTTCCACAGGCTCAAACAAAATCAGCTCTTGAACGGCGCTATAATGTAAAAAAGGCCTTTTATTGCCGCAATACAGCATTGAGGGATAAAAAAGTGCTTCTTATTGACGACGTAACCACATCGGGCGCCACACTCGACGCCTGCGCATTAGCCTTAAATGAGACCGGAACGTTTTCCGTCTGGGGACTCGTGCTGGCAAGAGAACTTTAATTATTGGGAGGAGGTATATCATGGACATTCAGATTACCGGGAAAAATATCGAAATTCAGCCTGCTGCATGGAATTACATGACAAAAAAACTGGACAAAATCAACAAGTTCCTGCCGGGTCTTATTTCTTTCGATGTTGAAGCTTCCGAAGAAAAGACCAGGGATCCCGGTATGCGCTATATAGTCCAGGTTACCCTGGATAACAAGGGCACGCTTATAAGAGGAGAAGAAAGAGGACAGGATATTTATACGGCAACTGATAAAGTATTGGAGGTAATGAACCGGCAGATAGAACATCTCAAGGGTAAGAAACCACATTCAAGGAACAAAGGCAATCCTTCTATCCGTACCAGTCCCCTGGAAGAATCCGTATCTCAGGAACCCGGAGATATCAGTGATGAACCAAGAATAGTCAAGACCAAGAAATTCGATGTTAAACCCATGTCCCTTGAAGAAGCAGTTGACCAGATGGAACTCCTGGGACATGATTTTTTCCTGTTTTTCAACCCCGATGATAATTTGATAAACCTGATTTACAGACGTAAAGATGGAAATTACGGTCTTATTGTACCGGTAACCAGGTAGAACATCACACGGACCGCCCCTTTGCTAATGTAAAGGGGCGGTCCGCCTGTATCAGGAGGAATTTTCATATGCCGCAAATATATTATGCTATCTTTAAAATCAAGGAGAGCTGGATGGGGTTGTCGGGATCGCTGACGGGACTGTCCCGGACAACTCTGCCTTGCTCAAATGAAAATCAGGCTGCGGCCCTGTTGGCCGCAGCATTTCCGGACGGTGATAGACAGGGCTGCATTTGCGATGCCGCTTTCTTCGCTCCGCTTATCGAAAAATTTCAGGCCTATTTTCAGGGATGTCGTATTGACTTTACCGAAAAAATCGACCCGCCGGGAGCTACCCTTTTCCGGCGTAAAGTCTGGGAAGCCACCAGGCTTATACCTTATGGAGAAACACGCAGCTACGGCTGGATAGCAAACCGGATAGGTCAGCCACAATCTTCCCGTGCCGTCGGGCAGGCACTGAAGGTAAATCCTCTACCCCTTGTGGTCCCATGCCACCGAGTAATTGCATCCGGCGGGAGCCTTTGCGGCTTCGCGGGAGGTGTAGAAACCAAACAGCAGCTTATCAAAATGGAGATGGAAAATACGCTGAAACAAAGGCGTGATTAGCTCTCACCTGACTTGCTGCCTCTTGATCTCAGCTACATACAGGCGAATACGTTTTCTCAGCTTTTCCAGCGACTCGGAAGCTTCCTCAAGTTCGGAAATAAATTCAAAGGTTGAAGATATAGCCATATCATCACTGTCAGCGATAACCCGTTCTCTTCCGGTATCAATTTCAGCATTGCTTTCGGAAAGCATTACAAGACCGGGATGCAAACCTAGAATATACGCATTCAACCTGGTTTTCAGTTTCTTTACCTTCATGACTCCAAAATGAGGGACGGCTCTTAAAACGGATTCAGTCGCATTAGCCAGTTGTTCGAGATTTAACATTCCAAGGCCGCGTAATTTTTTTAGTTCGCAGCCCTTCAGCTTCAATACATCAATACTGGTATTACTTAAGTTGATCCCCTGGCTGCGCAAACTGGACACAAGAGCGGGACTTACCATAGGTTCTTGTATCTTTGAAATGTTTCTGGATGTCTTCCGTATTCGGGATGAGGTTTTAACAGATTGATCACTTTTTGCTCTTAAATTCATCTCTTCCATCCCAGATATTGTTTTTTAACTGAAAGTTAATAGGATATTTCAAATGAAAACTAGGAGTCAATATGTCTTATAACCGGATATTTATATATAGTACCTATTATTTAGATGTTAGTGAATAGCTCTTTCGTCTTTGTCGTCACCTGACAAAAGTACTTGTGTTAATTATTAATGTCAACTTTTTACGGATTGATTTTTAAAGTATATATAGTACAATTGTTATATTAAGAAATAAACTAAAATTCAGTCTCACTCATCCTGCTAAACTTATTTCGGCCTTTTATTCTGTCTAATGCTATCAGGAGGAAAAAATGGGAAAAACCAGATTAAGCCTTGAAACCGGACTAATACCCATATTGACAGCTTGTCCGACAGTTTTAGCTGGATCGATGTTGGATGGAAAGGTCGATTTTGTTACAGTAGCTTGGACCGGAGTTGCTGCCAGCATCCCGCCTTCCATCTCGATTGCACTCCAGCACCACCGTTATTCTCTTAAGGGAATCCGCCAAAATATGTCTTTTTCTGTAAACATTCCTTCCATCGAACAGGTCAAAGAGACTGATTATTGCGGAATTGTCTCCGGTGCTAAAAGGGACAAGACTTCCGATTGTCAATTTTCACTTTTTTACGGCAACTTGCAAAACGCCCCGCTTATCAGTCAATGTCCGGTCAACCATGCCTGTAAGGTCATCCAGATTCTTGACCTGGGCAGCCACGAACTCGTGATAGGGCGAATAGTTGAAACATTCGTATCAGAGGAGTGTTTAACCGGCGATCGTCCGGATGCTCTTAAGATCAGACCGTTTCTATTTGCAAACGGCAATTACTACTCTATCGGCGAACACCTTGGCGATGCTTTTAGCTGTGGCAGGACTATAAATGAGTCCGAAACGTCTGATGCCATCAGGGAATTTGAAAAGCATGGGAAATAATAACCCCTTTTGGCCATATTGTTGCATTTTCAATTTTTCCTTAAATTCAGCAGTTCTAGTTCACATTTTTCGATAAACCCTTCAGCCGCGAAACTGAAATACCTGTTATCCCCGATAATGATATGGTCAAGCAGCTTTATTTGCATTAACGTACCAAGATATACCATATTGCGGGTGAGGTCCCTGTCATTCTGACTGGGCTGCGGATTACCCGAAGGATGGTTGTGCACAAGGATCAGGGAAACAGCATGATATTTAATCGCTCCTTCAATAACCTCCCTCGGATAAATGTAGCTGCTGTCAACCGTTCCACGGGAAACGTCCTGTATTTCGATTATCCTGTTCTGGCTGTTGAGATATACTACTTTCATTATTTCTTTTTTCATATCCCGCATTGAGTGGTAAAAGTAGTCGAAAACCTCCCGGGATGTGTTAAAAACCGGACTTTCCAGTACTTTTTCTTTTAGATATTCACTGGCTACCGCGTGTACGAACTTGAAACCGAAGACGCCATGCGGACCTATTCCTTTGACCTTCTGCAATTCTTCGGTAGAGGCCTCCATTACTCCCCTCAGCGTCTTAAAACGGCGGATAATCTCCTTGGCCTGGTGTTTCAAATTACGTCGTGGAATACCCAGACTCAGCAGGAGCTCGATAATTTCATAGTCCTGGAATCCATCCAGTCCGGACTTCAAAAACCTTTCTCTCAGCCGCCGGCGGTGGCCTTGATCATCTTCATTAAGCTGGTTATTCTGCATTTCTTTACCTCATGAGAAATATGGATCGTGAGTATTGTAACACCGGAAAGGAGAAACAAAAAGACCTGCTTAAGGACATTTAGTGTCCCGTGATAAGCCTCCCCACCACTTATCTAATTCTCTTGGAGAATACCCCTTCACGGGAGAAGGCCTGAACGGAGTTCAGGAATGAGAAAGTTGCCTTTTTCAAGGCAACAACCAGCTTTGTTACATCTGGAATTGTCCGGAATATGGTATTAAAGGAGTGAAACAAGATAAAACACCTAAACGGGAACCCTGACGGAGATCAGCGTGCCCTTGTTTATTTCGGAGCTGATGTTCAGCGTACCACCTATCAGACGCACCCGCTCATCCATGCCTACCAGCCCCAGTCTTCCGGCACGGGGCAGATCGGTCAACTCTTCTTTTAATTCGAAGCCCTTTCCGTCATCCCTGATCAGGATATCAAGCCCGTCTTCCTTGAAGCTGATCTTGACATCCAGGGTTGAAGCCTGAGCATGCTTTTCCACGTTGGTCAGCGCCTCCTGCACTACCCTGAATACCGTCAACTCCACATGTGAAGGAAGCCGCCTTTCAGGACCTTCAACAACCAGCGAGGTCTTCAGATTGCAGCGCTGCTGCATATCTCTTACCAGCCACCTCAGGGTAGCCATGAGTCCCAGGTCATCGAGCATCGGGGGCCTGAGATTCTGACTGAACCGGCGCACTCCCTGAAGAGCGGAACGTGTCTGCTCCTCCAGTTTTTGCAGAAAATCGATTATACCCGGCGTCAAAGACGTACCTGAGTTTCGGATATAATTATCTATCTGTCGTGTGAGGGCATACAGGGCCTGGGCAGTATCGTCATGCAGGTCGCGAGCGATGCGGTTGCGTTCTTCCTCCTGAGTACGGGTTATTTGTTGGACATAGTATCTCAGATTGTCCTGCATCCGCCGCTCCCTGGTAACATCCCGTGCCACATGTTCAAAGACTTGATGCTCCTCGTCATTCTTGACAAGGCTGGAGGATATCATCAGGATAATCTCGCTGCCATCAATCCGAACCAGGCGCTGCTCATAGGGCTGTTGAAAAGGAATATTTTCAAGCAAGTTGCGTCGTACATTGCGAGCCATGGTCAGGCCTTTCCAATCCAGGGACTCTCTGACATCCCGTCCGATCATTTCTTCCGCGCTGGTGAAACCGGCCAGTTCCCCGGCGGCTCGGTTAGCCGCCACTATCCTGCCATCCATATCATGGGCCCAGATAGCGTCACTGGCATGCTCCAGCAAACGACGGTAGTTGGCTTCTGATACAGCCAGGCGATGAGATGTTTCCTTCTGTTTTTCGTACAGCCGGGCGTTCTCAATAGCAATAATAATCTGCTTGCCGATAGTCATCAGCAGCTCAGCATCTTCAGTCTTATAATCCCTGACCTCACTCCTTCCGACGGCTATCAATCCATCCGTGTGTCCCTTTAAAACCAGCGGCACCACCAGCAAGGTCTGTATTTGCGCTTCTAAAAACGCAGTCCGGTAAATATCCTTCTCGGCTGAAACAACCCGTACAATCACGGGTTCGCTTTTCAAAGCAGCTTCACCAAAAGGCCCTTCATCAACATTAACTGTTTCCAGAATGGCAGCCAGTTTATCCGTTAACCCCACATGGGCCGTCGATATCATTTTACCGCTGCTGTCATAATCAACAAACAATACAGCCACCTGGCTGTACATCAAATCAGCTACCATACGCGTGGTTTTTTCATAAAGGGTCTTCAGCTCCAGCGAACCAAAGAGAGTAGACCAAACCACATTCAGAGATGAAAAACGTTTTTCACTGGACATAAGCGCATTAACATTTTGCTTTAGCTCCCGGTGAGCGGAATCCAGCTCTGCCAGGGTTAGCGCGGCCTTCTTTTTCTCTTTTATCTGGGCCCAATACCAGAAATTAAAAAACAGGCCCATGGATAACACACCGATAACTTCGAGTAGTGCATCAACCAGTGAACCGGAATTCAGAAAAGCGGAAGACAAAGATACTGTAAAAGCTATTAATGCAGCAGCCAGACCACCGGCCGTGCCTATCTTAAGGGTTGCATAAATTACGGGTCCCAGGAAGAGTATCCTGCCCAAGCTAACCAGAACGAGCCAGAAAGTGGAGTCCATGAGAGATTCATTCGCCAGACCTGTTGGCCCGGCATACTGAAGCAGGCTTAACAAGAGGAGCAACGCGGATATAACCCAGAGGTGACGGTTGCTTAATAAACTCATAACCGGACCAAACGACTGCTAAGAAGGAATATCTTCAAGAGTAAACCAGCCTTTTTTAAGACCGTATATCATTGCTTCAGAACGGGACCCAATGCCCAGTTTATTAAAAATACTCCTCATATGCGCCTGCACTGTGCGAATGCTGATAAAAAGCGCTTCAGCGATGTCCTTATTGCTGACTCCTTTGGCTACCATCCTGAGGACTTCCATTTCACGCTCACTAAGGTTATTGGCGCTGGGAGCGGCTTTAATAGAACAGGATTCGGGAGTTTTCCAGTGAGACATCAATTTCCGTAAAACTGCTGGATGCAGAACGGGTTCTCCGTTGTAAACAGCACGCACAGCCTCGATTAGTTTATCACCGCTGACATCTTTTAGCAGATAGCCCGCCGCTCCTATTTCCAGGAGCCCGAAAATATACTCATCGTAATCGTATCCGGTCAATACCAGAATAATTGTATTGGGCAGTATTTCCTTTATTTTCTTGGTAGCTTCTACCCCGCCCATACCCGGCATCGCCACGTCCAGAATTATAACATCCGGTTTAAGTTCGTCAGCCAGGCGTATGGCTTCTTCCCCGTCGCTGGCCTCGCCGACAACCTTAAAATCAGGTTCATTCTCAAGTAACTGGCGTGTACCCTGTCTCAGGATAACATGATCGTCAACCAATAATATGCGTATCATCTTTCAACTAAATTATACTCTGCGCTGTTTCGGCCTTTCAAGTTGAGGAATAGGCATAAATGCCTAATACCGGTTAACATTGAACTCAGTGATTGTGCCGATGCGATACCACCCTCATCTATATTCTAATAAGAATAGGCTAATCGAATATATAATATATTTAACGGATAATTGGCAACCCGGCAGAAAATATAACGGATTCCCGGTTAAAATGATTTCCGGTCTTTTTCGATTATAGCAGTAAATCAAGCACATTGAACTAAACTATTGACCGAACGGAAAGTTTTTCGTAGAGCTATTAATAGCTCGTGTTAAATAGAAAGACCCAGAGGACAAGATTATGAATCAAAAAGAGGGAAAGATAGAAGAGACACTCAACGAACCTGTTACAAAGCAAGAACTGGCTGACATCGACCGCATCCTGCTGGAAGAAAGGGCCAGAGGCAATGTAAAGAGCAGCGGCAGCGGTCGCTGCCGCGGCAGCGCGATCTATGATGAAATACGCAAGTATATTGCGGAAACAGACGGACAGGCAGGTGCATTGATCAGGGTGCTGCAAAAGTCCCAGAACCTGATCGGTTATCTCCCCACACAGGTAATAAAGGCCATCTCCTATGAGATGAAATACCCCCTGAGTGAAATCTACGGCATCGTCAGCTTCTATCACTTTTTCTCGCTGCATCCGAAAGGCAAGTACGTTATCCAGGTCTGCATGGGAACAAGTTGTTATGTCAAAGGCGGACAGGCCATTCTGGATACCCTTAGAAAGGAATTAAATCTTTTGCCTGACCAGGTCACCGATGACGGCAAGTTCTCGCTTGAAGTTGTCCGCTGCCTGGGTGCATGCGGTCTCTCACCGGTTATGTCAGTCGGGACGGACATACACGGCAGAGTTAAAGCCAGTAAAATAGTGGAAATACTGAACGCTTACAGCTAGGATTGGTGTTCTATGATAAAAACGATCAAAAATGTCGAAGAACTGAAACTGTTTCACGAGCAAGCCAAAGCCAAAGCGGACGAACTGGAATCCCAGTTCCAGGTCAAGGTCCATATGGGAAGCTGCGGTATCGCCTCCGGGGCAGAAAAGGTCTACGAGACATTCATCCGTGAGATGGAAAAGAGGAAACTTCCGGGAATCGTTATACAAAAGGCTGCCTGTATCGGCCTGTGTGATATTGAACCCGTGGTCAGTATTTTCGTACCGGATGAAGAAAGAGTAATATACTACGATGTGAATGAAGAAAAAGCCCTCAGGATAATCGAGGACCATCTGCTGAGGGGCAAGCCGGTGACGGAATGGGTTTTCGATTCAAATTCCCCCCGTATGAAACTCCAGGAAACAAGGGTGATGCAAAACCAGTACAGCGATCCGGCGGACATCGAGATGTATATGGCCCATGGAGGGTATTTGGCCCTGGCTAAAGCCCTTACACAGATGAGACCCAATGATGTCATCAGCGAAGTTCTGAAATCAGGACTGAGAGGTAGAGGCGGAGCAGGTTTTCCCACAGCCAGGAAATGGGAATATGTCAGGGTCTCTAACTATAAAGAAAAACATGTGGTGTGCAATGGCGACGAGGGAGATCCCGGGGCATATATGAACCGTACAGTAATGGAAGGAAATCCGCACTCTATTATTGAAGGTATGGCAATAGGAGCCTATGCCATCGGGGACGTACGCCAGGGCTATGCCTACATCCGTGCCGAATACCCTCTGGCTATTGAAACGCTTAAACTGGCTATATCGCAGGCCATGGAATGCGGTCTACTGGGAAAAAATATCCTGGGGACCGGATTTGATTTCTTCCTGGACATTTTTCCGGGCGCAGGAGCCTTTGTCTGCGGCGAAGAGACCGCCCTCCTGACATCGATAGAAGGAAGAAGAGGAAATCCCCGTCAGCGTCCCCCCTTCCCCTCAACCCCCGAAGGAGGTCTGCTGGGTAAACCTACCACTTTGAATAATGTTGAGACCTGGTCCAATGTTCCGTTGATTATTTTAAAGGGAGCGGACTGGTTTTCACAGGTAGGCAATGAAAAATGCAAGGGAACAAAGACTCTCTGCCTGGTCGGTAAAATCAATAATCCGGGACTGGTGGAAGTGCCACTGGGGATTTCACTCGGCCAACTGATATTTGATATTGGAGGAGGTATACCCAACGGTAAGAAATTCAAGGCGGTTCAACTGGGTGGCCCTTCGGGAGGTGTGATACCCATCGAACACATCAATACGCCTGTTGATTATGAAGCTATACCTTCACTGGGAGCGATCATGGGGTCCGGTGGAGTGGTAGTCATGGATGAGAATAGCTGTATGGTGGACGTCGCCAAGTTCTTCCTTGAATTCAACAAAGATGAGTCCTGCGGAAAATGCACACCCTGCCGGGCAGGTATTCCCCAGATGCTGGCGATCCTGAACAGGATCAGCCGCGGAGAAGGTAAACTGGAAGACCTTGACACTCTTTTGGAATTAGGAGAGACCATATCCAATGCCTCCCTGTGCGGGCTTGGACAGACATCAGCCAACCCGGTCCTGACTACCTTACGCTATTTCCGCGAGGAATATGAAGCCCACATTATCGATAAACACTGCCCGGCTTCCTTCTGCCGGGCCCTGTTTAAATCACCCTGTCAACATACCTGCCCGGTCGAACTGGATATCCCGGGTTATGCCGCACTGATTAAAGCCGGCAGGTATGCCGATGCTTATGCCCTGATAAAACAGCGTAATCCTCTGCCTTCCGTCTGCGGCAGGGTCTGCCACCACCCCTGCGAACTGAAATGCAACCGCACCCAGATCGACCAGCCAATTGCCATACGCGAACTGAAACGTTTCGCGGCAGACTGGGCTCTGGAACATGATGCGACTTATATTCCCAGGCTCAAACCAGGTAAAAATAAGAAAGTGGCGATTATCGGGGCTGGGCCTGCCGGTCTGGCGGCAGCCTGGGACCTGGCTATCGAAGGATACCAGGTTACCATCTTTGAGTCCTTGCCTGTGGCCGGCGGTATGATGGCCACTGCCATACCGGAATATCGTATGCCCCGGGATATCCTGCAAAAAGAAATCAAGCAAATAGAGGATCTGGGTGTTGAAATCAAGCTCAATTTTACTGTCAACTATGTTAAAACGCTTTTACAGGACAGTTTCCAGGCTGTGTTTATTGCCACCGGCGCACACCAGGGCACCAAGCTGGGTATACCGGGCGAAAACCTCGAGGGGGTGTATGACGCCATCCACTTCCTCAAAGAAGTCAACCTGGGCCATGATATTAATATCAGTATAGGAAAAAAGGTAGCGGTAATCGGTGGCGGCAACTCAGCTATCGATTCAGCCAGAATAGCCCTGCGTAAAGGAGCGGAGGAAGTACATATATTCTACCGCAGGCAGAAAGACGATATGCCGGCCGAGGAAGAAGAAGTAAAGGCTGCTCTGGATGAAGGAATTATTTTCCACTTCCTGACCAACCCGTTAATGCTATCAGGTGATGAGAGGGTCACCGGGATGGAGGTTGTACAAATGGAAGTGGGTGAGATCGACCGCAGCGGACGCAAGGTCACTCGTCCTGTTCCAGGTTCGGAATTCACTGTGGAGGTTGATACCGTTATTGCCGCTATAGGCCAGAAACCTGAGACCTCGTTTATCAATATTAATGAAATCCAGATAGCCAAAGACGGCACAATCGTTGCAGACAAACGTACTCTCGCTACAGGTAGAGCAGGAGTATTTGCCGGCGGCGATGTTGTTACCGGGCCGAAAACGGTTATTGAAGCAATTGCTCAGGGACAAAGGGCCGCGTGTTCCATCCATAGATTCCTGGAAGGACAGGAACTGATACCCATGATGGAAAGACATCTTAACGATACTATTTCGGTACCGCAGGAGCCCACCAGCCAGGAGGAACTGAAAGAAAAAGCCAGGGCTGCGATCAGGGAAATAGACGTAGAAGAAAGGAAGAACACATTCAAGGAAGTCACCCTGACTTTCAGCGAGGAAGAAGCCAGGCAGGAAGCATCACGTTGTATGCGATGCGACCTTGATTTGGGAGGTTAATCAATGCAAGAAATCATCCTGACAATTAATGGTATTAAAGTTAAAGGCTCCCAGGGCGATAGCGTCCTTGACGTTTGCAAGCGTAACGGAATTGACGTCCCTACACTCTGTCATCTGCCGGGCGTAACTGATATCGCTGCCTGCCGGATATGCGTGGTAGAGATTGAAGGGGAAAGGAGAGTTACTCCTTCCTGTACCTATCCCGCCCGTGATGGACTGGTGGTCAGAACAGACACGGAGAAACTGGAAAAGTACCGCAGGCAGGTGCTTGAACTTTTGTTCACGGAACGAAACCACTTTTGTATGTTCTGCGAGCAGTCCGGTGACTGCGAACTTCAAAAGATGGCTTACCGGTATCAAATGGAGAACGTGCGTTACGAATATCTCTTCCCCAGGATGAAAGTAGATACCTTAAGCCGGTACCTGGCTATCGATCATAACCGCTGTATCCTGTGCGGACGCTGCATACGTGTATGTGATCAACTGGAAGCCGTGCATACCCTTGACTTCGGCGGGAGAGGGCACAATACGACCGTATGTGCAGATATCGACACCCCCCTGGGTGAATCAACCTGTACACAATGCGGTGCGTGCCTTCAGGCCTGTCCTACCGGAGCCATAATGAGTAAAGTCAGTATGTATAAAGGCAAAAGCGACAACTGCCAGATAATACAGACAATCTGCCAGAACTGCAGCATCGGGTGTGAACTGAACGTTTTGGTGAAAGACAATAATATCGTCAGGATTCAGGCTCCGGATATTGCATCTCCCAGGGGGGTTCTTTGCAGGATAGGCCGCTTCGACGATCTTCAGCCACAGGGGACCCGCATCCTCTCTCCTCTGGTAAGAAATAAGGAGGGCAAACTGGACAAGTGCTCTCTGGATGAAGCCATCTCTTTGATAGCCTCTAAAATGACGGAATTTGAAGGAGATTTCGGAGGCATTATTTCTTCCCGCAGCACTAGCGAGGCTCTGCACGCATTCCAGGGACTATTCAACACCGCCAGCAATAGCCTGGTAGACACCCTGGATGGAGAAAAATACCGGCTGCTTTTCCAGGAACTGAAACATCTTAACCGCAAGCAGGAATACGATCTGCCCTTTGAAGCGCTGGCACAGGCAGACTGCATCCTTGTAATCGGTACGGACCTGGCTGATACACACCCCATGGCGGCGACTTTCATTCGCAGGTACCTGAAACGGAATAACACGCAGTTGATAGTAATTGATGGCGTAAAGGACAATTTCGGGATTTATACCGACCTGTGGCTTCAGCCCAAACCGGGAACAGAAGACTCATTGATAAACGGACTTTTTAACCTGATCAACCCGGACAACTCAACTCCCAACGGTGAAGACGTCACCACGAGACTTCAACAAATAACCGGTATCGAACCCTCACTGACTCACGCTGCCGTTTCCATAATCCATCAGTCCAGACATCCCATCATAGTATATGGCAACGGTACGGCTGAAACGGATGTAGCCATAGCGGAAAGTCTCGCCAGACTCAGTACATGGAACGGCGATGCTGTTCATCCCGGTATGATAGCTCTAAAACCCTCTATAAACAGCCAGGAAGCCTGGAGGCTGGGACTTGCCAGTCAGAATATCAGTTCCAACGGAATGAAAGGCCTGTATCTGCTGCTTTCAGATAATAACCTGGACGAGAAGACAATCGAGCTGCTGAGGAAAGTTGCCTTCAGAGTAGTCCAGGCCAGCTATTTCTCCCCCGCCACTGAATTAGCGGATATCATTATTCCTTCACCTGTGTGGTCTGAAAGGGAGGGATCATATACAACCACAGATGGCAGAAAAGTCCATGCCAATGGGGTATTAGAGCCTGCACCCGGTATTTTGCAGGACAAGGACATTCTGATCAGACTGACAAAAACATTCGTTGATAATTTGAACCGTAAATCGGGAGGTTAAAGGTGGCAAAGATAAAAGTAGCTACGGTTTGGCTGGATAGCTGCTCAGGCTGTCATATGTCCCTGCTTGATATTGATAATGCACTTATAGAGCTGGCCGACGTGCTCGAATTCAATGCCAGTCCTATCACGGATATCAAGGAATTCGATGATGTAGACCTAGGCATCGTTGAAGGCTCCGTGGGTAATACCCATGATGAAGAGGTGGTGAAAAACCTCAGGGAGAAATGCAGGATACTGATAGCCGTGGGTGACTGCGCCTGTTTCGGCGGAATCAACGCGATGCGAAACCTGTTTGACAGAGAAGATGTCATAGCCCGCTGCTATTCTACTGAAAGTACGGTCAAGGACGGAGTTGTCCCTGATTCGGAGGACCTGCCCGAACTGATCCCGCAACGTCCGCTGAATCAAGTGGTAAAGGTGGACTGCTATATACCCGGCTGCCCGCCTTCAGCCGCAAATATTCTGTACGTGCTGAAAGAGCTTGTACAGGGCAGGATACCTGTACTGCCCGGCGATATGATGAAATTTGACTGAACGCCTGGAATTTGAGAGGTTTTAATATGACTAGTAAGATTATTATCGAGCCGGTTACCCGTGTCGAGGGCCATGCCAAGGTTACCATTCACCTTGATGATAACGGAAACGTGGAAAAGGCCAAAATGCATGTAACCCAGGTGCGTGGATTCGAGAAATTTTGTGAAGGCCGTCTGTTCTGGGAAATGCCTTCCATTACGGCGCGTATCTGCGGCATCTGCCCCGTGAGTCATCAGCTTGCCTCTGCCAAAGCCGGGGATGAGATACTGGGGATAAAACTGACCCCCACTGCCGGGGCATTAAGAAGACTGCTGCATATGGCGCAGTTGCTGCAATCACACGCACTGCACTTTTTCTATCTTGCCAGCCCTGATCTTCTGCTGGGAATGGAATCCGACCCGCTAAAACGCAACCTGGTCGGTCTCCTTGAAACCAGCCCGGACCTGGTAAAAAAGGGAGTAGCACTGAGGTCCTTCGGACAAAGGATTATCGAAATCCTGGGCGATAAGAAAATCCATCCAACGGCTGCTATTCCCGGAGGCATGACAAAAGCTCTCAGCCAGCAGGACCGGGCTGCCATCATGATGGGTATTGACAGCGTTATCAGCAACTCTCTGCTGGCCGTAGACATAGTAAAGGACTATATTGCCAGATCAGAGACCGAGGTAGCATCTTTTGCCAATTTCCCCAGCAGCTACATGGGGCTGGTGGACGCCGACGGGAACGTCGAGTATTACGACGGATTCATACGTTTCAGGGATAGCAATGGAAATACCCTGGACGATAAACTTGACCCTCATGATTACCTGTCGTATATCCAGGAAAAGGTCGAAGACTGGTCCTATCTGAAATTCCCCTTTATTAAAAAGTTCGGGTACCCTGAGGGTATGTACCGCGTAGGGCCGCTGGGCAGATATAATGTCTCCGACGGCTATGATACACCGCTGGCCAATAAGTCTTTCCAGGAACTCCGCTCTAAACCTATTCCGGAAAACAAGGTCCTCCAGGGATCTCTTTACTATCACCTTACCCGTATGATCGAAATGCTCAACACCGCCGAAAAAATAAAAGCCCTGGTGGAAAAGGATGTTATCTGCGGTACAGATATCTGGCAGACTACCGGTCCGGTAAACGAAGAAGGCATCGGAGTAATCGAAGCCCCCCGCGGGACCCTGATTCACCATTACTGGGCGGACAAAAGCGGCGCCATTCGCAAGGTCAATCTAATTGTCGCCACGGGACATAACAACCTGGCGATGAACCTGGCGGTATCCGATGTTGCCCGTCAAAATATTAAGAACGGCTATGTGACAGAGGGTATACTTAACAAGGTGGAGGTAGCAATCCGCTGCTACGATCCCTGTTTCTCCTGTTCGACCCACGCCCTGGGACATATGCCGCTTGAAATCGTTATTCAAGAGGCAGACGGCAGAACCCGGCAGGTAATCAGGAACTGATGACGAAAATACTTGTACTGGGTATAGGCAATACCCTTTTGGGAGATGACGGTGCCGGAGTACTGGCAGTCCGCCGGGCAGCCGGCCTTATCGACTTTTCTGATGTTTACTTTAAAGAGACCAGCGCTGCCGGCCTCAACCTGCTGGACCTTATTATTGGATTTGACAGGCTCATCGTGGTAGATGCCGTATTAACGGATAAAAGCCGTAAGGGCAGCATTCTGTGTATACAGCCCGGAGATTTAATACTGCCGGAGAACGCAGTGTCAATTCATAGCTGCGGATTGAACGCGGCCCTGGCGCTGGCAGGTAAAATACCTGAAGCCCGGGTACCCCGGCAGGTCAGCATTATCGGCATAGGAATCGGCCAGGTGGATTACGTTAGCGAAGACCTTTCTCCTGAAGTAAAAGCTGCCCTGCCTACGGCTGTTAACCGTCTGCTGGATGAGATTGCTGCGGCGGTTTGATTCCAGCCCTTTTGGATACATGGTCCCTGCCCAGAAAGTAATTCAGCCAGGAAGAGGTCTGCCACAGTTCCCAGTTAGAGGGAGGAACAATGAAATCTCCTGTAAAATTATCTTTCTCCCGGACCGAAAGACGTTGATAAGCCCTGACCCAGATACACTGTTTTTCTCCTGGGTAGACTTCGCACCAGCCGTCATAGCTTCCTCCGCAGGGACCGTTGCGCTGGTTCTTGGGACACTGGGAGACAGGGCAAAGATAAGCCACATCGAACAGTCCACAGTCCCCGCAGTCCTTGCATCCATAGAGTGCGGCCTTAAACCAGTATTCGATTGAGCCGAGCATCTTCTTCGCGGTTTTATTTGAATCTATCAGGGCAGCTATTGCCCGCACGGGCTTGAAGAGGGGACTGCGCGGTTCAAAAAGCGACTGGTGGACGGCCGACGACAGGTAATAGACCGGGGTTCTGGTCGCTTTCCGCCGTACACCGGCAATCCGGGATGAATTCAGCCCCGTATCCCGTTCCTTCTCAAAATAGTAAAAGCCGTTTTCCTGCGGATAATCGAACCCGGGGACCAGGTCCGTCCAGTTGGCTGACAGCTCCCGTCCCCGGTGAATAATAAACTCCACGTCCTCATATTTCAGCGTCTGCCCGCTAAGGCAGGCGCCCCTGTAGCCCAGCCCTTTGGTGATAGCGTACATTTTCGCGGCTCGCTCCAGGGCAGCCGCCCTGCCTTTATCCGCACTTTCGGCTTCCTGCGCTACCTGCGCCAGCAATTTATCCGTTACCACCGCCCCGGGTACCCGATTGCCATGCATGGCCCTGGCGGCAGTCAGGGAAAGCACCTGGATGCTGGCCAATACCGGTAAATCGTATCTATGCATCTTCAGCCAGAGCTGAAGCTCGTGCAGTTTGCGGGCGTCGTAGCCGATCTGGGTGATGGCGAAATCCGCCCCGGCAGAGATCTTCTTGCTCAGCTTGAAATACTGCCCCATTACCTCGGCTTCCCTGATTTTAAAAGGAGATATGGAAGTCCCGGCAAAAAAATCGGTAGAGGCCAGCCGTGTCCGGCGGCGCATGATCTCATGTTCCATGCCCCGGTTCATTTCGGCAATCAGCTCCAGCCCGTTGACCGCGTCCAGATCGAATACCGGCCTGGCGGTGCCCCTGAAACCGGTACTGGAAGGATAGTCTCCCGTTAATATCAGGAGGTTATTGATATCCAGGGCTGCCAGTTGATATAAGAGGCTTTCCACCTGGTTGCGGTTCCTGTCCCGGAAGGCCAGGTGCACCATTGGCTCAATGCCCAGGTGGTGAATTTCCGAGCACAGGATTTCAGTGGCTATGGCCGGATTTCCTCCGGGATTATCCACGATGCTTATAGCGCAGACCTCTCCTCCCAGGGCAGCCCTTCGTGCATTTTCCAGCACCAGTTCCTGGCGGCGTTCAAATGCCCCCATACCCGGTATCTGCTCCCAGGTCAGGCAATAACAGCCGCCATCCAGTATGGCAGCCCTCAGCTTGTTCTCTCTCTCTGCCAGCTTCTTTAAAATGGTCTCCCTCAAATGGACAGCAATATCTTCGGACTTAACGTGGACCGCCTTTTTTAGCGGTAGAAACGAATGATCTCCGATCCCGGTCTTAAGATCTCCGTCGTCCAGGATGGTGTAAGCTAATCCGGCTTCAGACCTTTCGACTATCAAAAGGGTTGAATGCCGTGAGATCCAGCCTTCCATGAGTTCCATATAATAAGCGGCGGCATCCTCCTCCCCTCCAAGATCACCTAATATCACCAGATCAGGACGTCTCTTACCAATCGACATCAGACCTTCTTGCCAGTCAGAGGCATAATCGATCTCTACCGGAAGTCCTTCAACCGACTCCCTGACCGTTTGCAGAAGGCCTTCTTTATAACTGATTACCTGAATAATCCGTTGTTTGACACTCGGTCTCATATTCCCATTCCTTAAGAGGTTTTCTCATTAAAATGGTTTTTGCTTTTATTATAGTCAGAGAAAGAATACTTGTATATTCCGAGGATATCTTTGTTCCTGTCAACTGAACTGCTAAAAGATAGGCAGCCCTCCAGGCGGAGGCTTCACCAGGCCCGGGCCTGCCGGCATTTTCAGTAATGCCAGATATGTTTGTGAAAAGGTGTGCTATGATAGAATGGCTTATGGTAAAAACGTTCTTGTTTATTAAGTAAGGCTGGCTGATATGAAAAGATGGCTAATAGCAGCCATGGCGGTTATTCTGGCGCTGATAGTCCTTTTTACCGGAGCATCCGCCTATCTGGGGTATTCGTTAACCAGAGTAAAAAGAGTACCGGTGGAAGACAGCCCCTCCAGGCTGGGGCTGGCATATGAAGATATCACTTTTCCCAGTCAGGACCGGGAATTGCTCCTGCAAGGCTGGTATCTGCCGTCCGGCGGCAGTAATAAGATTATTATCATGGTACACGGTGAACAATACCACCGGGCCGATCCCGAGATCGAAATGCTGAAAATCGCCTGCCGCCTGGTAGAAAGCGGCTACAGCGTTCTGACCTTCGACCTGCGAGGCCACGGCGATTCGGAGGGCAGCATGATATCAGGCGGGTATCTTGAAACCCAGGACCTCCACGGGGCCGTCGAATTCGCCGGGACACTGGGATTCGAGCGTATCGGGGTGCTGGGCTTTTCCATGGGAGCGGTTACCGCCCTGTTGGAGGCAGGCGAAAATGTGAAAATCGATGCCGTGGTTGCGGACAGCTCGTTCGCGGACCTACAGGATATGATGGAGTCCGAATTCAGCCAGAGGACCCATGCGCCCTCGTTTTTTCTATATCCCCTGCTTTTCATGATAAAGACCATTTACGGAGTTGACTTCCAGGCCATCAGCCCCATCGAATCAGTAGCCGGTATTGCCCCTCGGCCGGTACTCTTCATTCACGGAGAAAACGACGAGACTATTCCACCGGACCATGCCCTGAGATTACAGCAGGCCTCAGGCAATCCCCGCAGCGAGGTCTGGATCGCTCCCGGCTCCGCCCATGTCCGGGCCTGCGCCGATCATCCTGAAGAATACCTGGAAAGGATCAGTACCTTTTTCGATTCAGGTTTGTAACCGGTAGACTATCCCATACAGTTATCGTATTATCTACAAAAACAATTGGGCTTTGTGCCTATTGTGTTATGGAGTGAAACGGGATACTCTTTAGAGAACGCCTTGATTTTACCAAGGGGTTGAATTCACGAGGAATTAATGTCCTATGCAATAATATGTACTTCCGGAAGAATAAGGGCAATACCCGGTGAATGATGAACACAGTAGTCATATTGCATTTTGCCGCTTTTATAGCGGCAGTCAGTTTAATAATACTGGTCATAAGCAGAAATCCAAAAGCTAAACTCAACCGCCTCTGCGCCGTCCTCATTTTCACTTTTGCCATATGGAGCCTGGGATTTTGCATAGCCAACCTGGAACGCTTTTCTCAATCCGCTGGGCTTTGGGTAAACATCTCGTCTATAGGCTGGACTTCATTCGGTGCTGCGGCCTTCTATTTTTATCTTACACTTACCGGTAAAAACAACCTGGTAAATAACAAGGCGATGGGTTTAGTCTTCGCTGTAGCAATCATTTTTTTCATCTATCAGCAATTCTCAGGGAATATGGGATATATCGCGGCCCGCCAGACAGACTGGCTGAGTGCGTCCTGGAGCTATTCTATTTACTCGTACCTTTTTTTTGTATATTACCTGGTACTGTCAATAGCCTGTATTTACCTGGGTTACAAATACGGGCACAATGCAAAAACCGCCCGTGACAGGCAGGGATCGGAGACACTCAGCGTTACCGCTATTATCAGCGTGGTGCTGGCAACCACGGTCAACGTGATACTGCCCTTAATGCATATTCATTCAGTACCACAGGTGGGAGATGTCTTCATTATTATCTGGGAAATGGGACTGGTTATTTCAGTAAGGCGTTACGGACTCATGAGCCTCAATCCCACAACAGCCGCTGAACAAATCATTACCACGATGAATGATTCGTTGATACTGGTCGACTCCGAAGGCAGGATAACGCGGGTCAATGAAGCCGCACGGGATATGCTGGGTATAAATGACGAAACCTTGAATAATCGTTCTTTTTCCAGTATCATACTGGAAAAAGAAAAAGTGCAGGAGCTTCTGGCAGTCAAACCTACGCAGAGTAAAAATATCAATCACGAGCTGACCTGTATTACTACGAACGGCAGGTCTATCCCGGTGCTGGTCTCGGTTTCGGCGGTCAGGGACCAGATCAACGCTGTTATCGGATATGTCGTGGTAGCCAGGGACATTACCGAACGGAAAAGGATAGAACAACAGGTAATCACGCTTTACGAAAAAGAAAGAGTCCATAACGAGGAGCTTCAGACCGAGGCTAAAGCCAGGGCCCTTTTCATTGATATACTGGCCCACGAACTACGGATTCCCCTGACACCCGTGCTTTCTTCCTCCGGTATGCTGCATGAATTAATGGAAGAGAGACCGGACAGCATTGAAAAAAAGCTCTCAGTGAGTATCTACCGGGGTGCGCAGACACTGGCGGCACGTCTGGAAGAACTGCTGGACACAGCCCGTTACTCCCGGGGCAACTTCAGGCTGGACTTGAAAATGACCGATATTAACCTGTTCGTGAAAGAGGCCGCCGCCGGCTTCAGGCCTTCACTGGAAGAAAAGCGTCAGCAGCTTATTGTTGAGATGCAGCCTTCTTTACCTCGTTCGTTTATAGACCGCTCAAAACTGGAACAGGTGCTGTCCAACCTTATTTCAAATGCCAGCAAGTACAGTCCATCACATAGCGATATAATTCTTTCAGTCAGGAAACAGGACAGGGATCTCCTTTTCGAGGTCCGTGACTGCGGGATAGGCATAGACGAAGAAGACCAGAAAAAGATCTTTCAACCCTACCACAGAATAGAGCATGATCAGAAAAGGTGCTGCGGTCTGGGCCTCGGCCTTCTGATCTGCAAACAGATCGTGGAAGCACACGGCGGTAAAATATGGGTCTCCAGCCAGCCCGGTCAAGGCAGCACCTTCAATTTCAGCTTGCCGTGCAGAATCAAGGCAGAGCAGGAAGAATAGCCCTCAGGCCAGTCAACCAGACATACTTCAAATACCGCTGCATTATCCTGATATCAATAACAACATATTCATCGTAATGCCCAATCATATTCACGGTTTGATCTCACTTCAGGAGTTCAAGCGGGCGGGTACGTCCTGAACTTGTTCAGGCACCCGCCCCTACCAGACCGTTTACTCTGTCCGTAATAGTGCGTGCCTTTAATCTATTCTTCATGCAGAATCAATCAACTCAGGTTGGATAGAACGATCAAGTGGCGGTTCTGCAATAATCTACAAAAAAGATAAGGATTCCATATAAGTGACCATTTCTCCTAAGACCCAATCCAAACTAATGTAAATTATAGAGATACTACCTGTAATGTATTAAAAATTGATTTACAGGTTACAAAATGCTTCCGGACAGCATCACCCTGCATGCCCTGATCACTTCCCGGCAAGACTTTTTATTCTTGCCTTATAGTCCTCAATCACCGTTTTTGACACCTGACGTTTCTGTAAATACTGTAAACTTTTCTTAAGCATCTGCTCGGCTTTGGCTTTTTGGTCCTGCCTCAAATAACAGTCGGCCAAATTGGCAGATAGACGATTATAGGTGACATTGTCCATTGCAGAAATATTCCTTTCCGGCAGCATCAGGCGGGCTATTTCCAGGTACTTTATGGCTTCTTCCAGATTAGCTTTACGCAGAGTGATAATCCTCTGACCCTTTTTAGTAATAACCTGTTTAACGGACCGTCCGGCATGTTTCCCAAGTGAAGCAGCAATGTGCCGGACTACCGCTGGGTCGCTTGCGGCATATTTTTCGACTGCTTCCTTCAGGTTCGATATCACTCCGGGATATCTTTCGATACCGCCGTAATAGAGGAACTTGGCCGCCTCGGGACTGAAAACCAGATGCGCTAGCTCTTCACTACTCCGGCTGAAGGGAGCCGCGACTCTGAAACGGCAACCTGATGAAACAATCGTCCCTGCAGTCGGACTGTCGTAGTAGGCACGAACAAAATACTCGCCGGGCTCCTGGAAATAGGCTCCTCTGGCGCCGTAGCTGAGCAACGCACTTTCGTATAATGATTCACCAGGAGCCAGATCCACCTCTCCTGGCGCAGAGTCTCTCCGCACCGGAGCACTATAGCGTATTATCTCATGGTTTGGCCTTATGATATAGAATGTGACCAGGCCATCTTCCGGTCGAAGCCGGGCATCGACTTTGATGACCTTGTCTGTAACATTTTTCAGTTTTATTTCAACCTGCACCGGCTGACCGAAGTCGAAAACCTGCTGGGCCCGTACTCCCAGATTTAAAGCAGCTTGGCTTCTTTCGATCTGTGGCTCAGAGTAGATGCTCAGGTTATTGCCTATCCAGTCGTTTCCACCGAAAATAACATCTTTGCGGTTGCCGTGGCGCATCCAGACAAGCTCGACATCGTCGAATTCCCAGCGAAAATCCGACCAGAAAGCATTCTCGCCGCCAACGCCGCCGGAATAGCGCCAGGGATAGTTCATAAAAGACTTCGAGCCGGAATCGGCATTATCGGTGCGGCTCCAGGTATGAGGGAGGTTGAAAGCGTGGCCTATTTCATGGACGAAGGTTTCCAGGAAAAAGCGGGCTTTTTTGGCGGCTGTATTATATAAAGTGCCGGAGGAATACCCTTGAAGTGCGTCGTAGGCTATGGCAGCACCCTGGCGCAGGTAGGTATCTCCTGTCTGCCAGCCTCCCCAATCAAACATGACGCCGAAGTAGCCTGGATTATAATTAGGATTTCCGAATTTGGGAACAATAACACCATAACAGTTCCATTGCAGAGTATCGGCAAAATTGTCGAAATGGGTTTCCATAAGGTCATGGAGTTCTCCTTCATCCCAATTCGAACCAGCATCGCCGCTGTCGGCATCGTTCAGGACATCGTCCTCTGTAACCTTCATGTCTATTCCTGCCCGTCGATAGATATCGGCACAGGTCAGGGTCTCGCTGGTCAGGTCGGTAGGATGGGGGGCCACACCGGTACTGGCGGCCGAAGGATATGTTGTACTCTGGAAACGGTCAATCTCCAACTCAACTGTACGGAAATATCCTGAGGTCCTGGGACAGAGAAAAGTGCTATAGAGGGCACCTGATTTGTAGAATTTTACGGTTGCATCGGCGGCAGGGCTTAGCAGCGGGGCACGGGGTATCGTGATTTCTATGGAATGGCCGGTTTTGCCGGCATCGTTGTAGAATTTGACGGGTCCTTTCATAGTCATTACGCCTTTGGTTTCGACTGCCGTCAGGCTCTCCACCACAAAGGAATACAGGTAAAGAGTAGTAAAATAGCCTCCCCAGTAGCCAAGCCGGCAAAATATGTCGCCGCTGATACGGTTCTGAGGGTTCCGGCCGTCTACATCAACTCGAAGTTCCAGAATCAAGCCCCATCCCGGCGGTGTGGCGCTCCGGTATGTTCCGCTGACCTTTTGCGGAATGCCCAGAGCTTTTAGGATCTCGGTAAACCTTTCGGGACCCACATGGTATACGTCGTCAACTTGCTTGAGGTTCTTGAATTCACCAAGCTGTGCCCGTTTTTCCAGGATATTCTGAGCGACCTTGATGCCTACATCACGCTCACGCGGAAACTCAACGACTGCGGCAATTTCTTCGGCTGTCCTGGCGCCGTTAAGAAAAGACAGAACCTTTTCCGCCTGGGAAGGCGTCACCTCTTCCGGTTTTACGTATTCTTTTGTCTTGCCCATCTTGTTTATTTTGCCTCCTGTCTTGCCAGATTTTCTGGAATCGATGCTGCGTTTCAACTATGACGAAATCCATTGCAAGTCATATTTCGGCTTCCATGGGGAAAGGTTAATCAAACCGCCGGAACACACTGAGCAACGTGAATTATAACATATTTGTCAAGACATATGGTATATTACGTAGGTCATATACGATTATTTAGAGTATGTATTGATACCGATTTGTTCAATATCCTGAAACTGAAGCTGAGCGTTTGGACAGTGTTCGTCGACAATAGATAACCTATTTGAATCTATAAATTGAAAGACTGACCTGAGTGTTTAAAGCATTTATAAGGAGTTCTCTACATGGAAAAAAGAAAAAAGAACACATAAATGCGGGTTCAGGCCACCAATCGCAAAGGAAAAGCAGAAAACTAAATAGCAATGTGTCATAGACCCATTCTCATCACAATGCTGAATTAACTATCAATTCCACTGAAAACTCATTGAAAATATCTCAACGGAAGCAAAACGGTCTTTCGAAAGAGGATTCGTTCTAGGTATAGTCAACATTGGTGGAGCCGGGGTATCAATAGGTATCTTTAACCTTCGAAAGTAGTGTCACCTTAAGTATTTTATCTTGACAAGAATTAATGTGCATATTAATATGGATATTAAGGAGGGGTGGATGGAGAAAATCAAAACCATAGGTATTGCAGAGGTCAGACCAAAACTCACTCAACTGGTTGATGAAGTAAGCAGGGGTGGGCAGCCATATACAATTATATCAGGCAGCCGGGCAAAAGCCGTCCTAATGGGAGTAAATGAATATAATTCCTTGATAGAGCGATTAGAGGATCTGGAAGACATTGCCGAGATTAACCAGGCAGTACGAAATCAGGAAGCCGTGATGTCCTGGGAGGAACACTCGCAAAAACTGAGAAAGCCTGATTCTATACCAGCTAATACTACTTAATGCCCGGGACTGCCAAATAATATCAACAACCGACTAAAAATGGACCGCTTATAGCTCGTGTATCAGATTGAAATCACAAATTCAGCCCATCATCATCTTCGAAACCTCAACAATTCGATCAGGCAACGGATCCATGAGGCAATTGAGCATTTATCCCAAAATCCTCGCCCATATGGAGTCAAGAAATTGCAAGGAGAGGTTGATTTTTACCGGATTCGCGTAGGAAATTATAGAGTCCTCTATATTATCGATGACTCTACAAAAACGGTCACAATAATGCGGATTATGCCCCGTGAAAACGCCTATTAGCTTTTCTGGTTTTCATATATCGACTAACTACTGTCCAAGATATTTTTTGAAAACATAAAAAGAAGTCCAGAATTCATTCTGGCAGGGGCCTGGGGAAGATCCCCAGCCTGAAATTCCCCCAAAACTGGGGGATAAAGGGG
>JAFGOB010000080.1 GCA_016926695.1 Dehalococcoidales bacterium
CCTGAAAAGCGCGCCGTAATCCATGAGCGCTCCATCCGGCTGGAGGCCAAGCACCGGAAGGAGAGGGAGGAGTGGCGTGCCCTGGGAATGGATAGCTCCGACTGGAAGCCGATTTCCCCGGACTGGCTGGGGCGCTGTATCAGCGATGTTGTGGATGAGGACACAATAATAGTCAACCACGTTATAAGCCACTCGGCGTCAGTAACGGAGCAGATTGAGCGGACAAAACCCGGGACGCTGTTGGGTTGCGCCGGCGGCGCCATCCAGTGGGCGCTGGGGGCGGCCCTCGGCGCCAAGATAGCGGCCCCGGATAAAACGGTGGTGAGCCTGATGACAGACGGCGGCTTTGTCTGGGGCTGCCCTCTGGCAACGCTCTGGTCGGCAAGCTCTTATAAGGCCCCGTTTCTATCTGTCATCTTTAACAACCAGTCATACGGCGTCATCAGAGGTCTGGTACAGAGGCTTTCCGGGACAGAGCTCTCTGACAAGATGGGATTTGAGCTGGGAGTAGACATCGTGCCGTCCCCGGAATACAGCCTGGTGGCCCAGGCATGCGGCGGCTACGGCCGGACGGTGACTGATCCGGCTGATGTGCTGCCCGCCTTAAAAGAGGCTATGAACCAGGTTAACAATGGGAAGCCGGCCGTGGTTGATGTCAGGCTGGCCAAGGGGTAGAGAAGGAGTAAAAAATGGAAAATGTTAAAATAATACGGTTGAGATCAGTAATAAGTATATTTTTTGTTTTTTTAATAGCCATGGCGCATGCAAATACTTTTGCTGCTGAGCCTGCGGGGAAGACAGGAAGTGTTTCAATTGAGGTGCTTAATCCTGAAGCCGAGATGATTATGGCATCTGAAATCTCCACAATCGCTCCTCGGATTAAGGACCTATCCGATAAGAATATCGGATTGGTCTGGGCCGGCAAATCGGGGGGCGAGTTTTTTCTCGATGCATTAGAGGTACTTCTCAAGAAGAAATATCCTTCAGCCACGATCTCAAGGCATACCCGGGGTGTTGGTGATGCGGAGGAGAGGATATTGAGGGAAGTGGATGCCTTTGTTTATGCAGTGGGAGATTCTGGCCAGGGCGCCTGGGACAGCATATCTTTTACAATAAGACTGGAAAAGCTCGGGAAACCGGGTGTCGCTGTTTTTGGTGAACACCTGATATATAATGCAAAAGCAGCCTCTTACCATCTCGGGATGCCGTCGGTACGCATGGCACCTCTGCCCAGTATGGAATTTTATCCGAACAGGTCAAGCGCGGAGAGTATGATGCCCTGTGGAGAGGCTGTTCTGGACGAGATAATAGATGCGTTGACCCGTCCCATACAGCCTTCGGAGAAAGAGGCCGGTTTGAAAACAAAAAAAACGGCACCTGACACGGTAAAAATTGCGGGCGACAGCCTGGAATCCGCCTATGAGAAATTCTACCAGTTATTCATGGATAATGACTGGGGCGATGGTCTTCCGCTTGTTCCTCCCACACCCTTTAATGTAGAGCAGATGTTAAAGGCAACCAGCCTTTCACCTGATACAATACTGGGTGTGATAAAGGCACCGGACGGGAGTTCCGACATAGCCAATGTCACTGTGGAGAAGGTTGCTGTAAACGCCGTAATGGCCGGCGCCAAGCCGGAATATTTTCCGGTTATTATAGCAGCCATGGAAGGGATATCGGACAGGCGATTTTCTCATCACGTTTTTTCTTCTGACGGTTCCTTTAACCTTTTTATAGCTGTGACCGGCCCCATTGCAAAAAAAATCAATATGCACTCAGGAACAGGTTTACTAGGTCACGGGTGGCGCGCCAATAATACCATCGGACGCGCCGTGAGGCTGTGCATGAACAATATAGGCCATTTAAAGCCTGGAAAGCTTGATACGGCATTAACCGGCAGGGCATCATCACATACCTTTTATATACTGGCAGAAAATGATGAATTGAGTCCCTGGGCCCCTTATCACACTGTGCGGGGCTACCGTGCGGAAGACAGTTATGTTACAGTCTCAGGTATAGGTCTGGGCGGCGATTTCACTATTTACGGCGGCGGAACCGGAGGCGCCTGGACAGTTGATGAGGTTCTGGAAGGCATTATTAATAGAATTGCTCCAAACCGCCGTATGTTTGCTTCATACATGCCGGGTATCGGTTCTGGGGCCTTTGCCAGACCTTTCAACTATATTTTTGTACTGAGTCCCGATACGGCACAGGAACTGAAAAAACGAGGCTTTACCAGGCAGAGCCTGCAGGATTACATCATTGAAAAAACATCGGTACCATATGAGGATTTAAGCGAAGCGGAGATAGAGGGCCTCAAAAGGAGACTTTCCGAAAAAACCGAGGCCTTTGGCGGAACCGATAATATTCCTGATGACCGCATACCAGTGTTCTGGGCAAACCTTAAACCAGGAGGCAAGATACCTGTTATAGTTTCACCGGAACACCTTAACATCTTTGTATCAGGTGATGTGTCAGGCTATAATTTCGGAGCAATCTATCTGCTCGGGGCCCATTCGATAAAACCCGTTCAATAAAGGAGGCAGATTATGGAATCAGGCAATAACAGGATCATAAGCAGAAGGGCATTTATTCAGAACACTGCGGCGGGAGTAGCGGCCCTGGGTGCAGGGGCTGCATTAAGCTGTGCGGACGCGAAAAAGGAATCGGGGAAGAAGGACATGGTCACCCTGGAAATACTGGAGCCTCACGGCGAGCTTGCGTTTCCCGAAAGAAAGGGATTATTTGCGCCGCGCCTCAAGGATTTGAATGGGAAAAAAATTGCTATAATGGCGATGTTCCAGGATTCCATGGCTTTTTTCGACACGATAAAGTCCATGCTGAAGAGTAAGTACCCTACGGTTGAGTTTGTTCATTTCAGCTACGGAGTCCCGAACTCGCCTGATATTTCTGCCGAAATAGCGAATAAGTGCGACGGGTGGATTGATGGAGTCAAGGCGTCGGAGACAGGCTCCAGGCATGATACCGGCGCCAGGCTGGAAAAACGGGGCTGCCCCGGTGTGGCAATCGTATCCGACGCAATAATAAAGGCTAAAAAACTGCTGGTAGATAATAACGGTATGCCGACATGCCGCGTTCTTGCTGTACCCGCAGTGGATTACCTTGTTGCCAAGACTGACCCTGAATTAATGAAACCGGTCGCAGAAGCGGCTTTTGAGGATATTCACAATGCGCTTACAAGGCCGCTTACAAAAGAAGAAATGGAAGTCAAGGATTTCAGCTATGACTATTCCCCCAAAAAATTCATTGGATACGATTATTCAGAGGCAATTGAAAAATTTCAGCAGTACTGCGCGGAAAACTTCATGACCGATGGCATGCCCGTAATACCGCCAACGAGAGATGCCGTGGACAGGATGCTCGCGGGGACAGCTTATCCGCCTGATAAGGAAATAGGGCTTATGTTTCCAAAACAAGGCAGGGCGACTGTGGAAAAGATCGCCATAAACGCGGTTATGGCAGGAGCGAAGCCCGAGTATCTTCCTGTCATTATTGCCATGATAGAGACTATTACCGCTAAAGACTTTAACCAGTATCATATTGTTAACGAGATCCTGCCCATAACCTTTATCAGCGGACCGATTGTAGAAGAAATCGGACTTAATAACGAGATCGGCTATCTTGCTCCGGGGCACAGGGCCAATGCCACTATCGGGCGGGCAATGCTTATGTGCATGATAAATATAGGCTGGCGCCGCATGGATGTCTATTCATCGCCTGGGGGCCTCGGTCAGCCTGCCGCTTATGCGAATTACATAATACCGGAAAATCAGAAGGCCAGCCCGTGGGAACCATACGCAGTTTCAAACGGATTCAAGCCCGAAGAAAGCACCGTAACCATATGCGAAGGGATCTTTATTTCACGAGGGCCCTCTGAGACCCTGAGCATGGCCGGTTTTGAAGATAAACTGGATCAGATGAGAGGCTTATTCTCCCCTTCCTCTGGGGTATTCGGCTTTTTCGGCATGCCCCAAAATGGCATCGATATACGGCATATGATCGCGATTCATCCGACATTCGCGCGGCAGTTGGCAAACGCCGGTTTTACCAGAGAGTCTTTTATTAAGTGGCTGCATGACAAAAATACGATTAACTGGGACAGGATGAATGAGGATGAGCGCAAGGAATTCAGAGAAATGGTGGCTGAGGGCAAAGTGATCGGGATAAGGGCTGAAGACTGCAAACCAGGGCTTTACAGGGAGCCTTTTGCCGACTCGAAGGATGTAGCTGTTATTGTAGCCGGGACAGGTGCTGGCGGGGTGATTGTTTTCCAGACTCCCTCCGGCTCAACTGCCAATGTTGAGGATGTTGAAATAACAAGGCCGTACATGCACAAGCTAATACACGGCGCCACTCTTACAAAGGCAGGGAGATGACACTCAAGCAAGAAAGGAGATTTAAACATGGATTACAGAGTGAACAAAAATGATGATGTTTCCCGCAGAGGTTTCCTAAAAGGTGCGGCTGCTGCAACCGTTGGCTTTCCTCTCCTGGCCCTCCCCATTGGCTGTAAGGTGGAAACCGGGGAGAAGTCCTCTGATCATGGCGATATAACCATCGAGGTTTTGAATCCCCGCGGCGTTCTTCACTCCGTGCCCATGACCGGGCTTAGCAGTCCCAGGCTTACGGATTTAGCCGGCAGGAAGATAGCGCTGCTCAGTGAAAAACCCGATTCCGTGGTTTTTTTTGATGCAATGGAAAAACTGCTGAAAGAAAGATATCCAACCGCCACTATCCTGCGTTTCCCCTCTGCCGCCAGTCCTATGGTAGCCGACAACTCTGCCGAAGTTGCGGCGCAATGCGATGCGTGGTTGCAGGGAGTCAAGACTTCAGGGTCAGGCAGCAAGGATACCGAGGCAAAACTGGAAAAACTTGGCAAACCCGGAGTTACATTCACGGTCGACGGCCTTCTCAAACAGAGAAAAAGGCTGGCGGAAGTGAACGGCATGCCGACACTGCGTATTATTACGATACCCGCAATAAGATTTTTTGCCAGTGAGAACTCACCGCAAAAAATGATGGATATTGCCGCTTCGGTATTCGAGTCAACTGTCAAAGGCCTGACCGATCCCCTGACAGAGGAAGAGAAAAATCCGCCGCCCTTCACCTATGACTACGGTCTAATGACCTTTACCGGCAAAAGCTATACCGAGACCAATGAAAAATTCCAGCAGTATTGTATTGACAGCCAGATGGGCGATGGGATTGCCTTAACTCCGCCGACCCGTGAGGCAGTAGAATGGATGCTTACGGGTACAAGTCGGTCACCCGACGAAGAGATAGGTCTTATGACACCCCGGAACGGAATGGCGACCATAGAAAAAATCGCCATTAATGCCGCCATGGCAGGGGCCAAACCGGAGTATCTACCGGTAATCATAGCGGCTATTGAAGGCCTGGTGGACAGAAGTTTTAATCTCTATCATATCACTACGGGAACGCTCAATTCCAAGGTCCTGATTTGGGTGAACGGACCAATAACAAGGGAGATAGGCATGAACGCCGGGCAGGGTTTCCTGGGTTTTGGCTTCCGGGCAAACAGCTCCATCGGGCGCGCGGTCAGCCTGTGCATGATAAACATCGGGTGGGGCCTGAGGGACGCCGAAATAGGCATGCAGGGACAGCCGGCCAGATACTGTAATCTTACCTTTGCTGAAAATGAAGAAGAAAGCCCATGGGAATCCTTTATCGTAGGACGAGGGTACAAACCTGAAGACAGCACAGTAACCGTGGACGAATGTATTACCATCAACAGCCTGGGTCCCGGAGGAGGGATGGTCTCTCGGCCCCTGGAACAGGACCTGGATCAGCTGGCCGATATGATTCAGGGTTTTACCGGACCTGTGCCATCTGAGGCCAGATTCGGAAGTGCGATTGGGGGAATGCTTTCAAACGCGGTTGATATAATCAACAGCACATATTGCGAAATAGGGATATACCCGACACTTGCCAGGCAGGCAGCCGACGCGGGCTATAGCAAACAGGCGCTGACCCGGATGCTTTGTGATAAACACAGGGTGAAATGGGATATATTGAATGAGGAGCACAAGGCCCAGATAAAAGAGGCCGCGGCTGCCGGCAGCATACCAGGCCTGACATTGGAAGATTGCAGGCCCGGAGGAACGATCCCCACAGTCAACTCAAATCATATCGCCCTGTTGGTTGTCGGGGGCACAGTGGGGCAGTGCATAGGATTTTACGGAGTGGGCTCAACCGTAATAAACGCGGACAATCCCGACGCGCCAAAGGTAGATTTTATGACAAAACGGATATACGGGGCTACTCTAACCAGGGCCGGCCGGTGAATGCTCGATAAGGAGAGGAGATAAAAATTAATATGCTAACAGCG
>JAFGOB010000081.1 GCA_016926695.1 Dehalococcoidales bacterium
ATACCGAATTATTTGAAACATTTTCATTACGTAGCTTGATGGTTCGAGTTTACGTAATACGTAATAGATTAGGTATTTTTACCTAGTACTTTTCAGGTCGTTATCTTCCCTGGAAAATAACTACCTACACTTTATTTGCTCTGCTACGACTACGAAAACTATGACAACAACTATTATTGTTAATACCAGAGGGTTTTCTCCGGTAATGTCGACATAACGCAAAAGGTTGTTGTAAACGTAATTTTAGCGATTCAAAGCTTGTGGGTTAGCTAAGTCAGGTATTGTGTTTTATTAGCTGGGAACATCACGCTGATGGTTAAGACGTGAAATATAGCGGACTATTTTTACTAAAAAGTGATTCTTGGTTTCAAGATTACTTTCTAAACAAGTGAGGGCACCCGGATATTCACTCAGGGATTTATCTATTTTGGCATAGATCCCAATTTTTTGGTGAGCAATTCCCGGATTATTTTAGGATTAGCTTTCCCCCCTGAGGCCTGCATAACCTGGCCGATAAGGAATCCCAGGGCTTTGCCCTGACCGCTGCCGAAATCTGCCACGGCTGCCGGTTGGGCTCTCAGAACCTTATCGATCAATGAATCGAGAGCCCCGGGATCGGAAACCTGTTTGAATCCGCGGGCTCTGACGATTTCTTCCGGAGTCTCGTTACCGTTAAATAGCTGTAGTAGCACCTCGCGCGCGGCGTTAGCATTAATTTCCTCTTTTGCCAGCATTTTAAGGAGTCCGGCAAAGCGGGCAGTAGTCACCGGCGAGCTACCCAGTTCTTGCTTCCTCTCTTTTACCGCCGGGATCAACTGGGTGATCAGCCAGTGGGTGGCTATACGGGGAGGTGCTCCCTCTTTAACCAACGACTCGAAATAACCTGCGACCTCCGAATCAGAGCTTAAGAAAGCCGCTTCTTCGACCGTCAAACCGTGCTGTTTTACAAAACGTTCAGCCCTAACAGCCGGCATCTCCGGCAGCCGCAAACGCATCGTTTCAATCCACTCCGGGGATAATTCGATGATAGGGACTGTGGGGTCGGGAACGCAAGGACCGGAAAATTTGGCGCGCATCGGAGAAGTTACTTTTTTATCAGGGTCCCAGAGACGGGTATGCAGCACTACTGCTTCACCAGCCTGTGCCGCCGCACTCTGGCGGTTGATCTCATAGGCAATGGCATCGCCCACATGACGTACCGAATTCATGTTCTTAACTTCCACTTTGGTATTCATATCGTTTGTGCCTTTGGGGCGTATCGAAATGTTGGCATCAACGCGCATGGTGCCATTCTCCATACTGCATTCGGATGAGCCCACCGAACGCACCAGAGTACGCAGTGTCTTCAGAAATTCCATCGCTTGATACGACGAACGAAAATCCGGTTCCGTGACGATTTCTACCAATGGCACGCCCGCACGGTTGAAATCGACCAAACTTATCGGTAAACGACCTTCCATTTCATGCACCAGTTTGGCTACATCTTCCTCCATATGGATATGATGAATTCGCAATCTTTTAGGTTGTCCATCTTCATCGACTATTTCAATGCCGCCGCCTTTCGAAAGAGGCAAATTAGCTTGCGAAAGCTGATAACCTTTGGGGAGATCCGGATAGTAATAGACCTTTTGATCAAAAGCACTTCTGGGCTGAAGCTCTGCACCCAGTCCCAGACATAAAAGCGAGGCTTTTTCAAGTGCATCCCGGCTTAACCTGGGAGCAGCTCCGGGAAACCACAGGCAGACCGGACAGGTATTGGTGTTTGGTTCGTCACTGGTATTATTGGGACAATCACAGAACATTTTTGTGGGGCATTTAAGTTCAACGTGGATTTCCAGTCCGATGACTGCTTCGAATTCCATAATTAATAGCCTCCCTGGCGTGAATTCAAAAGATATTCGCCCAGCACCAGCAACCGGGCGTCACCCAGCCTGGGTCCTGTCAGTTGGAACCCGGTTTGTGCTCCGCCCGGAGCCGGCGGCAGATACAAGACCGGTTGGCCGCTGACATTGGCAAAAGACGTTAAAGCGAATTGTGCGTAAGTTTCAGCCAGCGGTGTAGAAGCGCCGGAAGAAGCCTTGCCGGAAGCCGGGAGTATCAGGAAATCTACTTCCGAGGTGAGTTGCTGCATCTTTGAGATAAGGCGTCCTCGGATACGACAGGCATCCTCAAATGACTCATACTTCTCAAATTGGAAAAAGGCTCCCTGGATAAGGTAGCTTTTTAAAAGAGTGCCGAAAGCGGCGTTGCGCGATTGCAGGTACATTTCGTTCCAGTTTTTCGCGCCGGGCGCTCGCTGCCCGTAACGTACCGAATCATAACGCCCGGCACAGGATGAGGCTTCCACTGAGCCGACGATATTATGGACCAGGGAAAATAGTTCAAATTCTGGCTGGGACAGTTCCTTCAAAGAAAACCCCGCCTTTTTAAACTCTTCGAGAGAAGATAAAAATGCACTTTCCTGTTCGGGCGATAAAGATTTTTGGGCTTCAATAATGACACCGATGGTCGTTTTTTGCGGGTCGATTTGGGATAGAGAGAAATCCGGGAATTTTTCCTCAGGAACCGAAAAGTCTCGCTCATCCGGCCCCGAGATAGTCTTTAAGATATCTCGAATGTTTTTCAGATTTCCGGATAATATCCCGTAGCATTCCATCGATGGTATCAAGCCTATCAGACCGAATCGTGAAATCAATCCGTAACTGGGCTTGAGGCTGCAAACAGCTGCCCGTGATGCTGCCAGCCGGCTTTCTCCCATTAGGTCTAAAACCAGTTCGGCATCGGCAATTTTTTGCCGGACCGCTTCTCCTGCCTGGCTGTTTTGTAAACCAAAACCGAATTCGCTCATGTGGGTTGAACTAGACAGTTCAGCTCCAGCCCGGCGCAGCTTCCGGATAATAGTGGCGTCTTCCATGGCTTTAAAATTGAAGAGAGCTTTTGATCCGGCCTCGGTCGGCCAACCTGCTACAGATATATTCGGTTGAATCAAGATTTTTAACCTATTTAAATCGCTGCCTTCGGGAGTAGCGGTATCGGGATTTTCATAACAGAAAATTGAATCCATCAAGATATGTCCCTTCATTCCAAAATATTGGATACTTTAAAGTAATCACCCTTGACTGAGGGCGCGTTTTTAAACATTTGGCCGGCCAGGGATATCTCTGAACGTTTGGCTTCAGTCCCCGCACGTGTCCGGTTGACAACAGAAGCGACGGAATAAACCGGAACTTCTTTGCCGGCTTTCTGAGTAGCTTCGGAAGCCATTTCATCGGCCTGCTTTAAAATACTTTCCATCAAGAGACGCTCATCAGCTTTAATACCGATACGAGACACCCAGGATACGCGATCGACCAGGTTTTCCTTCTCTGCTGTGCCGGGTAAAACGTCCTGCTTTCCTCCAAGATTCAATAGACCTAGTTCGACCAATTGTTGATGTTTTACCCTGGAAGGAGCTCCGGTCATCGGGCAGGCCGCGCTGCGGTTTTTGGGGAATGCGATCACTTCACGGATAGAAGGCGTTTGCAGGATCATGGAAATGGTACGGTCCATGCCTATGGCCAGGCCGCCGTGCGGGGGGGCGCCAAAATCAAAAGCTCGCAGGAAAAATCCAAATCTTTCCTTGCAATCTTCTTCGGTCAGTCCCAATGCATCGAATATTTTGCGCTGAACGGCGCGGTTGTTAATACGGATGCTGCCACCGCCTAGCTCCTCACCATTCATCACCAAATCATACGCACGAGAATGCAGTGATAGTAATTCCTCGATACTCTTAGGATCGAAATCTGTTCGGTCAGGAGTGGTAAACGGATGGTGGGTGGAGGTAATACCTCCGTCTTCGGTAGCTTCGAATAGCGGAAACTCCGTGACCCAAACCGGGGAGAAGTTATCGGCAGGAATCAGGTCCAGGCGGTTTGCCAGATGGAGACGCAACTGGCCGAGTGCCGATGTAACGACAGAATAGGAGGGATCAGCAATCATAATCAGGACGTCCCCATCGGCTACATCGAATCTCCTATGCAGCTCTTCCAGTTCCCGGTTGCTAAAAAACTGGACGATATTTGATTCAAGTTTTCCGCCTTCGGCGCGCATCCAGGTCATTCCTTTAGCACCGAAGGAAGGCACTATTTCTTTGGCATATTCATTTTGCAGTACATTCTTACTCAGTTTTTCGGATTGACCTTTGATATTCATGCCCTTGATACATCCGCCGCGCTGTAGTATTTGCCGGAAGATCGAATAATTAGTTTTCGAAAATACCTCCGTTACATCCACGAAGTGCAGACCAAAACGCAGATCAGGTTTATCAGAACCGGTGGTATCTACCGCCTCTTTATAAGTCAAGCGGGGGAACGGCCGGGAGAGTGTAATCCCGCCGATAGCGAACATCTTCACAGTCAGTTCTTCAACTAGTTCATAGATAAATTCCTCATCAATAAAAGAACCTTCAATATCCAGCTGGGTAAATTCAGGCTGCCGGTTGGGCCTTAAATCCTCGTCGCGGAAGCAGCGGGCTAGTTGATAGTAGCGCTCCATACCTCCAATCATAAGCAACTGTTTGAAAAGCTGAGGCGATTGAGGTAAAGCATAAAAGCTCTGAGGGTGAAGGCGGCTAGGCACCAGATAATCGCGCGCGCCCTCCGGCGTGCTTAAGGTCATCATCGGTGTTTCTATTTCGAAAAATCCCCGCGAATCTAAAAATTCACGGACGCATTTATAAATACGATGTCGGGCTATCAGATGGTTACGCACCGAAGGGCGGCGAATATCGAGATAACGGTATTGGAGGCGAAGTTCCTCATCCACATTATCTGCTCCCGCAGCGACTGATCCGGCGACCATGGTCTTTTCGGAAATAGTAAATGGCAGCGCATCTGATTCCGAGAGCACAGTTAATTCGTTAACCATGACTTCGATATTCCCGGTTTCGATATTGGAATTTTCCGTGCCTTCCAGGCGCTTTTTAACTTCACCCCTGACCGCGATGCAATATTCGGCTCTCAGAGAGGAAGCTTTCTGGCAGGTATCAGGTGAAAGCACTTCAGGGCTGAACACAATCTGGATGATGCCGCTGCGGTCTCGTAGATGGATAAATAATAAGCCGCCGTGGTCCCGGAAGGCATCTACCCATCCGGCCAGAAGTACCTTACGGCCAATATCATTCGGAGTCAATTGCCCGCAAAAGATACGCTCCGTAAAAAGCATAATACAATCCTTTCTGAGCGAATTTATTTTTAGTCTGTGAAATCGCGATTTTATTATCGAAAAATGATATTATTGTAACAATGTTAATATCTATTTACGAATAGAATATCACATTTGGGGTAATGGTTACCATAAGAGTAAAAAAGTAACTATCATATCATCGCTCGAAAGTGCGGCAACTAAACCATACTTAGCTTTAATAATAGTGGGGAGATTCGAAGACGATGTGCGGTTGTTTAGGGGGTAAGAAGGTCACCCCCCTCAGGCTCAATGGAACGGGAGACGGGACTCGGACCCGCGACAACCTGCTTGGAAGTAAGAACGTGATGTCCCGTTGCGTTTAGCTTCGCCACCACCAGGTCGGCGAGCCTGTCCATAGTCTTCGGTGACAGGGAGGCAAGCAGTCTTTCAGGCTCGGGGTCTAAGAGGCGTTTC
>JAFGOB010000082.1 GCA_016926695.1 Dehalococcoidales bacterium
CCAGTTTTGGGGGATTTTTGTTATGGGGATCTTCCCCATGCCCCTGCCAGAAAGTATTCTGGACTTCTTGTCATGTTTTCAAGAAAACAATTTGGATACAAGTGATATAACATCATAATTCTTGGCTGATGTATGCTGCAATTATTAAGTAACAACTTACATCGTTACATATTAGTTGTTTAAGATATTATGATAACCACAATTGGAAGACTATTTTTTTGCTTGTTTTTCCTTTACCGGATTGTAAATGTAGTAGGGGTTTTTACGTTCAGGCTCGCTGACCCTGTCAAGCATTTCCACTTCATCAGGCGTCAGGGTCCACTCGGTGGCGCTGATGTTTTCCTCCAGTTGTTTAATTGTCCTTATACCGATAATAAGCGAACTGACTCCCGGTTTGCGAAGCAGGTAGTTCAGGGCTGTATGCGAAATGGTGGTGTTGTGCTGTTCGGCGATCTTCGCCAGAACATCCACGATGTTATACAGTTCTTCCAGCTTGACGGGCCATGCTCCCGTGCTCTCCGCTTTGACGAATCTTGCGCCCCTGGGCCAGGGCTGATTCCTGCTGTATTTTCCGCTCAGGTAACCGCCGTGCAGGGGACTGAAGGCCAGGATGCCCACTCCCTGGTCGAGGCACAACGGTACCAGCTCGAACTCCAGCCAGCGTGAGGTCAGGTTGTACATCGCCTCCAGCGTCATAAACCTTTCCAGTCCGTTCCTGTCTGAGATGGCTAATGATTTCATCACCTGCCAGGCTGAGAAATTGGAGCAGCCGATATAGCGCACCTTGCCTGCGCGGACCAGATCATCCAGCGCCCGCAGGGTTACTTCCAGCGGAGTGTGTTCATCAAACATATGCAGCTCGTAAACATCGACATAATCGGTCCTGAGTCTCTTCAGGCTGGCGTCGCAGCCCTCGATGATATGCTTGCGGGAAAAACCGCCGTCATTCGGGCCGGGACTTCTGCTGGGGTGTACCTTGGTTACCACGACGGCTTCTTTACGCCTGGAAACGAGTGCGTTGCCCAGTATTTCCTCTGCCCATCCGTCTGAATATGTCTCAGCGGTATCAAAGAAGTTGATTCCGGTATCCAGGCACATATTAACGATGGCATCGGCTTCTTCCTGGCTGATCGTCCCGGTCCTCTCGTATCCGCTCCGTCCTCCGAAACTTCCGGTTCCCAGGCACAGCTCGGACACCTGAAGGCCGGTCTTCCCAAGAAAGCGCATCTTCATTTTCCTTTTCTCCTTTTGGAATTTATATATCCTTTCAACTGCTGATTACTGTATATTTCTAAAAATCACGAAATATTTTTCCCTATTATATCATCAACCTGCCGGTTTAGTTACAATACCAGTGGAGCAGCGGTTAGTCAATAACGATCGCCAATTGAATGAGGGAAAATCCCTCTCCAGTCTTCTTTTTCCGAAAGAAGAAGCTGATTGGCGCCTTTGACTTTGAGCGTGCTTACGTGTATGATATGCTTACGTAATTTTCGTAATATCCCTTATAATATATCTTGGATGCTTGCATATTTCCATACCGTGAAAAATATAAAATAGCGGGTTTTGAAAACAATAGTCTATGAACCGGATTAGTATTTTATGATGATTCAGGAGGAAAAGGAATGAAAAAACTGGTAGTAGCAGTACTGGTAATCAGCCTTTTAAGCGCTGTTTGCTTGTTCAGTGCCTGCTCAAGTGAAGAGGAACCCACCCAATCTCAAGCTCCTCCTACCCAACCACAAGCTCCCGTACAAACCCAGGCTCCGACCAAGGCCCCGCCTCCCGCTCAGTCCGGTCCGGTTGAGCTCAAGTTTGCCTACTTCCCACCCCCCGCAGCCGAAATCAGCCGCCTCGGTTTTGAGGCCTGGGGCAAGGCTGTAGAGGATGCGACCGGCGGTATGGTAAAGATCAGCTACTTCGGCGGTGCTTCCCTGGGTGGCGCCCCGGAGCATTATGATCTGGTCCTTTCCGGTACGGCTGATATTGCGGTGATATCGCCTGAGTTTACCCCCGGTCAGTTCCCCATGAGCGGCATAGCCAACCTGCCCGGCCTTTTCCCGAACTCCGAGGTAGCGGCAGGCGCCCTATGGGAGTATTCCAAGAAATATACCATGGATACCGAACTTAAAGAAGTGAAGCTGTTGGCGGTAAGCCCGACCGCTCCGTCCCAACTGTTAACACGCACCAAGCAGGTTAAAACCCTGGAGGACCTTAAGGGATTGAAGATTGCCGGGACGTCACCGGCTCATGCCAAGACAGTCGAAGCTCTCGGCGGTGTGCCTGTATTGCAGACTGAAGGTGAAGTATACACGTCGCTGGAGAGAGGCCTGGTGGACGGCCGGCTGCATGCCTGGGACAGCACGGTGGTATGGAAGGGCATGGAAGTGACCAAGTACCGTACAGCCAATGTCAACGGTCCCCTGAACCTGATGCTCATACTGATGAATATGGATTCCTGGAACAAGCTGTCGCCGGAGATGCAGAATATCATGACCGGTCTTTCCGGTTTGGGTATGTCGCGTTATACCGGTATCATCTACGACCGCGCCAACATGCGTATGCTTGAAGTGGTCAAGGAATACGACAAAGCCAACGGCAATCCAGACATCTACTGGCTGCCGGAAGACGAGCAGGCAAAATGGCAGAAGGCCATGAGCACCTATGTCGACGAATGGGTGTCCGAGATGAACGGCAAAGGATTGCCCGGCGAGCAGGCCCTCAGCGATCTCCGGGGCTGGGTTGAACAATACAAGAAAATATACCAGTAGTGAAAGATAGTATATTTTCCACAGCGGTTGCTGCAATTGATAAGCTGCTCAGTGCTATCAGCCATCGACTGAGCAATGTGGGACAGGTGACTCTGGTGGCTATGGTGCTGTTGATAACGGCGGATGTTATTCTCCGCCGTCTATTCAACAGCCCGTTGCCCTGGAGCCTGGAACTCGTTGAAATAATGCTGGTATTAGTGGTCTTTTTCTCGGTGGCTTATTGCGGCTCGCGCCAGGGCCATGTCAGCATCGATGTTCTGGTAAGCCGTTTCCCGCAGCGGCTTCAGTCGGTGATCGATATCATCGTCAATGTGCTGGGCTTTTTGGTGTTTGCCACGATGTGCTGGGGTAGCATCACCTCAGCCATACATACCATGCATGTTAACCGCATAACCGGCCTGCTGCCTATTCCCGTTTTTCCCTTTGTCCTGGCGGTGGCGCTCGGCAGTTGCCTGCTTGCTCTGGTGGTACTGGTACAGTTGCTCAAAACGATAATCAAAATGGTGAACCGATGAGTCCCTTTCAATACGGTCTTGTTGGAATTGCCGTCCTTTTGCTGCTGATCTTCCTGCGTATGCCGGTTGGCTTCGCTATGGCTTTTACGGGCGGAGTGGGTATGTGCATCGTAGCTGGGATCAACCCGGCTTTTTCCCTTATTTCGAATGAGCCCTTTTCTGTGGCTTCCCGCTATATCTACAGCTCTATACCCCTTTTTATTTTCATGGGCTATCTGGCCTCGCGAACAAGGCTCAGCGCGGATGCGTTCTATACCCTGCACAAGTGGATTGGAAATTTAAGGGGCGGCCTGGCAATGGGAACGGTAGGGGCGTGTGCTATTTTCGCGGCTATTTGCGGGGACCCTATATCCACGGCGGCCACGGTGTCCACGGTAGCCCTGCCCGAGATGAGAAAATACGGGTACAGCGATCAGCTTTCGCTGGGTACCATTGCAGCCAGCGGCAACCTGGGGTTTCTGATCCCGCCCAGCCTGGTTTTCATTATTTACGGTATCCTCACCGAGCAGTCCATCGGTTCCCTCTTTATCTCCGGCATTATTCCCGGCCTTATTCTGGCCCTGAGTTTCATGGCGACGGTATTTGGTATTTGCAGTTTCAATCCCGGGATGGCGCCCCGCACGCCGGGGGTCTCCTGGAATGAGCGTATCAGGGCTACTCCCCATATCTTTGGCGCTCTGATGGTTATCGTGCTAGTGCTGGGAGGGATCTACACCGGCATTTTCACTCCCACTGAGGCCGGGGCAGTCGGAGTATTCGGTATTGTACTAATCACGATTATCAGGCGCCAACTTACCTGGAAGGGCTTTAATACGGCCATCGGAGAATCCGCTGTCATGACGGGAATGATTTTTATCCTAATCATAGGCGCAATGATTTTCAGCCGCTTCCTGGTGATAACCCAGGTACCCTCCGGCCTGGCCAACTATATCTCCGGACTCGATGTGGCGCCCATAGTTGTACTGATAGCCGTATTGGTAATGTACATTCTCCTGGGTTTCGTAATGGACGTGATGTCCATTATTATTGTCTCCGTTCCGATATTGCATCCGCTGCTGGTCGGGCTGGGTTTCGATCCCGTCTGGCTGGCGGTGCTTACGGTGATCACTGTCCTGATAGGCAATATTACTCCACCCGTCGGCATCGTCGTCTTCGCGCTGGCCGGGATGGTCAGAGATGTGCCTCTTTTCACCATCTTCCGTGGTGTTATTCCATTCCTGGTTGTTATGGCGGTTTGCCTGGTCCTGTTTGTAGCCTTTCCTGAGATATCCCTCTGGCTGCCCGGCATGATGAGTCCTTCGTGACGTCCGCTGCACTCACCGCTGTTGCCAATCTTCGCAGTTAGTGCTAAATTTGCCTTGCAGGGGTAACCCGAACGTCGTATATGTAATAATCCGTTCAAAGCCGGATAATACGATGTCTTGTGCAAAAAAATGAAGCTATCGCTGAGGGAGCAGAGAAAATGACGACTGAGAAAGAGGTAAACCGGTTTGACGGCAATCACAGTCCCGATGGAAAGACCTTTACCGCCGCGGGAGCAGATAAGACCTGTATAAAGGGGATGGCTCTCGGGGGGCATGGGGCCATGCCAGCCTGCATAGATGTAAAAGACGGCAGGGTAATCAGAATCAGACCCTTTCACTTTGACTGGAAGTACGATAGGGAGGCACTTAATCCCTGGAAGATGGAGACCCGGGGGAAGGTCTGGAAGCCGACCTGGAAAGTGGGATTAGCCCCTTTCAGCCTAGCTTATAAAAAACGCGTCTACTCTCCTAACAGGATCAAATATCCCCTCAAGAGGGTGGACTGGAATCCCGGTGGAGAGAGGAACACTCAGAACCGGGGTAAAAGCAAATACAGGAGAATTTCCTGGGATGAAGCCATCGATATAGTGGCCGGAGAAATCAGGCGGATAATAGACAGGTACGGCCCTTATGCTATCCTGGCTCAAGCGGACGGCCATGCGGAATCAAAGATCGTTCACGCCGCGCATGGATGTCAATTCGAGCTGATGAAACTCCTGGGAGGATGCACTCTTCAGGTCAGGAATCCCGATAGCTGGGAAGGGTGGTACTGGGGCGCCAAGCATGTGTGGGGACTGTCCGGAAACGTGGGTGTCTATTTCCCTTTGACGAACCTGGTCAAGGATATTTGCGAGAATTCGGAGCTTCTCCTGATGTGGGGCGCCGATACCGAGACTACCTGCTGGGCTTATACCTCGGGTCTTTCCAGCCTGATGTGCTATTTCTGGTCGGAGATCGGCATCAAGCAGATATACATCAGTCCGGACCTGAACTACGGTGCGGCTGTGCACGCGGACAAGTGGATACCCATTTTGCCCAATACGGACGCGGCCTTGCAACTGGCCATAATTTATACCTGGCTGGTCGAAGATACCTGGGATAAGGAATACGTCGCCACGCATGCCGTCGGCCTGGACAAGGTGGCGGACTACGTGCTGGGCAAGGAGGACGGCATACCCAAGACGCCGGCCTGGGCATCCGCAAAGTGCGGTGTACCCGAATGGACCATCAAAGCACTGGCTCGGGATTGGGCCAAAAAGACGACCACCATCGAGCATTCTCTGGGCGGCGGCTTCATCCGCAGCGCCTATTCAAGCGAGCCTGCCAGATTGGAGTGCATAATGCTGGGAATGCAGGGTCTGGGTAAGCCGGGGGTGCACCAGCATACCTGGCAGGCCGGGCTTCCAAGGCCCGCGGCCAGCATGCATAAGCTGCTGGCTCCTAACAAGATGAATGTGGCTACGAGGGGAAATATGTGGCATGTCTTTCCTCCTCCCGCCCAGTGTATACCCAAGACCCTGATACAGAAGGCTATTTTGAGCGATGAACCGATAAGTTGGTACGGCAGTCCGGCTATATGGGTGCCTACCGAGGACCAGTTTAAAAAGTATACCTATCCCATACCCGAAGAGCAGGGAGGAAGCCAAATTCATATGATCTGGAGCGATACCCCCTGCCGTACCACCTGCTGGAATGCGGGCAATGAGACTGTCGAAGCCTTCAGGAGCCCCAGGATCGAGACCATTATAGTACAGCATCCCTGGCTTGAAAACGATACCCTGATGGCCGATGTTATTCTGCCGGTCAGCACCAAGCTCGAGCAGTCCGATTTCGGAATAGACCGTGATGCCCAGTATTCGTGTGTCTATCTTGAGGACAAGAGCATAGAACCTGTCGGCGAGGCCATGAGCGACTATGAAATAGTCTGCGCGGTGGCCAAAAAGCTGGGATTGTATGAGCCTTATACCCAGGGCAAGTCCGTCCAGGACTGGATCAAGGTGGCCTATGAAAACGCCATGTCCCCTAACCTGGTCAAATGGGATGACCTGGTTGATAAAAAATATTTCCCTCTTCCCACTGCCCTGGACTGGGAAGACGACCCTGCCGGTATGAGACAGTTTGCCGATGAACCCGAAAAGTATCCCCTGGAAACGCCTTCGGGTAAACTGGAATTTTATTCAGCGAGACTGGCTGAACATTTTCCCGATGACATGGAGAGACCTCCTGTACCGCACTGGATCGAAAAAAGCGAAATGCATGATGAGAGGCTATCCAGCCCGCGGGCTGAAAAGTATCCTCTGCTGATGATGTCAAACCACGGCCGCTGGCGGCATCACGCCCAGGGGGATGATATTTCCTGGACGAGGGAAATTCACACCTGCAAGGTCAGGGGTACGGACGGCTATATGTATGAGCCGCTCTGGATCAATCCCGGCGAAGCGGCCAGGCGCGGCATACAAAGCGGCGATATCGTCAAGGTATTCAATGAAAGAGGGACTGTGCTGTGCGGGGCCTTCGTCACTGAAAGGGTAATGCCCCGTGTGGCGTACGTGGACCACGGCGCGAGAGTGGACTGGATTATCCCCGGCCAGGTTGACCGCGGAGGCGCCATCAATCTGATATGCCCTTCCGGCATAGTGTCCAGGAACTGCGCCGGCGAAGCGACCAGCAGCTATCTTGTCCAGGTTGAAAAGCTTTCCCAGACTGAAATGGAAGAATGGAGAAGAAATTACCCCGAGGCTTTCAGCAGGGATTATAATCCTTCCTCGGGACTGCGTTTTAATGCCTGGGTTGAAGATACGCCCCGGGCTTAGCCGCTACATTTATAGATCCGGGACCTGTGATAATATTATCACAGGTCCCGGATAACCTCCCATTTCGGTATCTCAAGTATATTACCATTGTCATCAAAACGGACGCGGGGCAGGATCGCTTCCAGTTTGTTCATGTCTATTTCGATGAACTCCGCAGGCCTTTCCGTTTTATCAAAGTTCCTTTTGTACCAGCATCTATAGGGATTGAAAAATACACAGGTTTTGGGTTGCCTGGGGGTACCGTGCACCGTGCATTGGTTGGTCTCCTGGTCGAGCAGGCGGCAGACCTGTTCGATTAACAATTGCCAGCGTCCGTCGCTGTTCAGTATCATCTGGACGCCGTTAAAGCCGACAACATAACGGATGTAGTCCAGGTCCATGAAAGTGGCGGGAGTGGGGTGGGGAACCAGCAGTACCCGGCAGCACGCAGCGGAGCACCCGGCGCAGATATTTTCAGCGGCTATCTCGTGGAAATTTTTTTGCTGGTTATCATTTCCTTTTTCGCCGGTCTTGGGTTTGGCATTCTTCATTGTTCAATCTCCTTTGACTTCGGCCGGGTCGGGGCCGTAAAGGGTTTCAACCGGCTGGTCTTGCTCTGTTGTAGTTGGCTGAATATTCCAGCCTGCCAGCCAGTTTAGTTTCCCCTCTGCACGGAAGAATTCATCCAGCATATCAGCGGCTGAGTCCTTTTCTCCAAAGATCCACAGCCCCAGCATCAACCGGACCCGCGTATCCGGGTTCACTTCAGTCAATTTCACTTTGAAGAGTTCAGCGGAACCTGGTTCTTTACAACGGGCCAGGGTGCGGACAGCATGGCGGCTGATGCGGGGATTGGGATTATCCACGGATTGAAAAAGGGCTTTCCTGATCTTTTCCGGTCTTTCTTTGGAAAGGGAGTAGTACCACTTTACCGCCTCGATGGTTTCCTGGATACGGGCTGTTTCATCTTTGATAAAAGGATTCCCCTTCTCGTCGTAGTCATTAACAAGGAAGCTGCGTATCCCGGTTTCCCCCTCGGCTACCGTATAACCTGATTCGGGGATATAGCAACTGTAAGGTATATCCGGGGGTATCTTCTTTAGAAAAAGCAGTCCCCTTTCTCCGGCATGAAAGATGGGTATCACCTCACCTCCGCCGGGAACGGCCATGGCGGGATAGACAAAAGCGATCTCCAGTTTGCCGGCATCGAAGGGGCCTGACAGGCAGGTTTCCACCTGTATCGTGGTTATCTGTATAAACATGGCAGGTTGTCCCCCGACATCCCTTGAAAGCCAGGGTTTCAGGGCGCTGATATCCTCCGGCTTTACCGGTACGATACTGGATTCGTATTTCTCTACCTGCCCGACTACAATCCCATCTGCCCGCTCAACCAGTTTCCCAATAGTTTCATCCGTTCGCCCGGTCAGGTAGTCCATTATGGCCCCGGTATTATTGGAGATGGTTACCATCGGCTGTATTCTTGTACTCAACTTCTTGTACCCCCTTGAGATTCACATACCCTGACAGGGGATCCTTTCTCCTGTTCATTTTCCCGCTCTAATATGTAATAACATCCCTGGACGGCACCTGACCTATTTTGGTAGTGGTGCTCTGCACCAGGTCGTAGGTTATTTTGGTTACCTTACCATCAGCATCTTTAACTTCCTGACGGTTGTTAGTGGTGAAAGTGTGCCAGCCTTTATTGTCACGGTCCAGGGTTTTTGTCTGGAGGTCTGAGTATTTGGTCAGCCACTGCGTCTTGTCGCTGCCAAGCTGGGGATGGACCAGGTTGGACTTGAATTCATCCAGCACCATTTGCTCGGCCTCTGCCCGGGTATTTTTTGGTCCGAAATTACTGGTGGAAAGGTTGTTCTGTATGATATCTTCAGCTTCCCCGATGGAGATCTCGGCGGCATATTTATAATCGTTGCCGTGTTCGTTTTCAGCGGCGGCATCCAGCTTTGACATAGCTGCGGAGATGTTTTCATAAACATCTACTCCGCTTTCGGGGGAGGTTGTTTTTTGAAGACCCGGACCCAGATGAAGCGGTTGGCTGTTTCCCTCAGAATGGTTCTGGGTGATAGACGGGTAAGCGGTGAACTGGGATTTCCCGTCTTCTCCCTTCTGTTCCTTGATATTATAGTTGAAACTGGGGGCAACGGCGCCTGACGGCCAGGGCGCAACTCCGCGTATTCCCTTTCTGTAGGTTGTTTCGAGATTTTCGATAGTGGTGACGATGGAGGAATTAATGGCGCTGGGAACCGTTTTCCCTCCTTTTACGCCGGCGGATTCCTGGCTTGCTCCCCAGGATATTTCACGGGACGGTTTGATGGTCCCGGGTGTCTCAGCCGCCCAGGATATCCTGGCGCCCGAGGGTATGGAAGAAACGCTCCAGCGGGATTCAAAGCCGGTATTAACGGTCTGCCCCCACTCAACCCTATTTCGCTCCGGTTCCGGCGGCTGCCTGGTTATTTCGTTTTTTAACAGGGATGGCCGGGCATGAATGGCGTCATAGGAATCTGTCTGCGGATTATTTTTTGCCTTCCTGGAGGATGCCTGTCTCCGGACAGGGACTGCTTCCTGCTGTATTACATGTGTAAGTTCGTGAGCAATCAGTTTACGTCCGTCTGTGGAGGCCGGATTGAACTCCCCCCGGCTGAAAAATACATCCTGTCCCCGCGTAAAGGCCCTGGCATTGATCCGGCGGTTCAAGCTGTCCGCTTCTGAATCAGTGTGTACGCGTACATCCCCGAAATCCGCTCCGAAAGCCCTCTCCATGGGCTCTCTGACGTCACCGGGGAGATTTTGCCCGCTTCCGCGGGCATCATTTATCCGTTTCTCCAGATTCTCCGGCACGGATGCGTATGGAGTTCTCCCAGCCTTCATCTCCAGTTCATCTTCTTCCTGGGGCTGTATTTCGGCTGCGGGTTTTGCCAGAGGCTCTTCCTCTGTTTCCTCCTTGCGGAGTATAGCGGAAATCGGTTTTGCCTGAAGCTCATCCTCTTCTTCGATGTTTGCCTCCCGGTTAACCGACTGCACTACCCTCTCAGCGACCTGGTCGGCTTCCCGTTCGTAAACATCGTCCGGCGAGCTGATATTCAATTCAGCCTGTACCTTCAAAGAATCGAGCAGCCTTTGTACATAGGTATTCCCGTAAGTCTGTTGAAGCTGGAGCATCAGATTAGTCCTTTTATTACTGGATTTTGAGTTCAGCAGCAGGGCCTCATGTCTTTTTGTTGGAGGCTGAAACGGGGTTTCTTTTTCCTGAATAGCCTCCTGCCCGGACTGATGGACAGGGCCGGAGACCTGTCCGGGGTTTACTTGAATACGATTGTGTTTTTGTTCAATGCTGTCTTGTTTGCGGTGATTGGCTTTTTCATAACTTTTCATTTTTTCCTCCAGGCGATTTTCGGACCTGATAATGGATAACAAATCACCAGACCGGTGTGAACAGGCACACCTGTAATAATTATATTATTTGTATATATGATATAACATTAAGGTTAAGCACTGGTTAATGCCGGGTAAAGTACCAGTTATGGGTTGTAGTTTAATTGTGAAGGCAATGAACCCACGTGATAACTCAGCCCTTCCCGCAATATTTTAAATGATAAGCTGGGTTTGTCATGGCGAGCCAAAGCAGGCAGCGGGGACCGCTACCCTATGAAGTCAATGAACCCACGTGACAACTTATGCCTTCCCGCTATGTTGTGGTGGTTGGTTCATTCAGAGCCTCACGAGG
>JAFGOB010000010.1 GCA_016926695.1 Dehalococcoidales bacterium
TCGATAAGCCGCCCGACGGCAATAATCATTGCGCTGAGAGTCAGGATATTCAAGGTGACCCCGGTCAACCGCATACAGAGGAACCCGATAAAAAGGCTCAACGGGATGGAGATAGCGGTAATCAACGAGGCACGGACGGCCATGAGGAAAATAAAGACTACGATGATAGCCATCACGCCGCCGATAATAGCTTTTTCCCAGAGCTGGTTGATACTCGAATGAATAAAATCCGACTGATCGAATATCGTGGTAAGTACCACGCCCTCGGGAAGCGAAATTTCAGCCAGACGTTCATTAACGGCGTCGGATACATCAACGGTATTAGAGGAATCCGTCTTGGTCACCTGAATACCCACGCTCGGCTGACCGTTGACGCGGGTAATAGCGGTCAGGGGCGGAGGGCTCTTGGTAATGGTAGCTATGTCAGACAGGATAATACCGTCCTCGCCCAGCGGCGCATTGCTGATAGCCTGCAGGGAAACATAATCTTCTTCCAGCATGGCAAAGATGCGGGACAGCGAGACCCCATACTGGTTCATCGCTTCCGGGTCCGGCGAGATGACAATCTCATCTTTTTCCCCGCCTTCTGTATCAACCCGGAGCACGCCGTTGATGGCGGCAAGCTCGGGCACGATTTGCGTCAGGGCTACCTGCTTCAGTTGCTCCGATGTCATGTCCCCGGAAAGGCTGAAACTCATTACCGGCATGATATTCATATTGATAGGGATAATCTGCGGGTTGGAATCAAGGCCGTCCATCATATGCGGCAGACCGGTGACTATCTCCGGCAGTCCCAGGTTACGGATACCTTCGTTGAGGGTGTCTGTTATTACGCCCATATCTGTCCCGTATTCGAATTCGGCCATGATAATAGACATACCGGAGGAGGATGTGGACGTTACGTGTTTTAATTCCCGGCCGGTCCACCTGTCAAAAACGAAACGCTCAATCGGCCCGGTAACATCGTTCACGACCTGATCGGGATTTGCCTGGGGATATATGGTGACAATGGTTGTGTAAGGGAAGCTGATATCAGGGATAAGTTCTACTTTCAAACCGAAAAAACCCCAGATAGATATTCCGGAGATAGCCAGTGCCAGCAAAATCGTGACGATCCTGCTGTGGACTGCAAGTTTGGTGATGCGCCACATATATCGGTTACTCCTTTTTAATTGTTTGTTTTCGTAGCTGTTTCAAGGCCTGCAAGAGGGCGGAAGTACCACGTAACAAGTACTCCAGGTCTTCCTTTTGCATATACTCTAAAATGGAAGACAAATTACGATCTTTGGATTCCATGAGATTGGTCAGCAATTCGCGGCCTTTTTCTGTTGCCTGCAACCGGGTCACCCGGCGGTCTCCCGGATCAGGGACCCGGATAACAAGTCCCTGTTCGACAAGACGTTCGACGATACGGGTTACGTCTCCAGGAGTGACACCAAGTTCATTTGCGAGAGATTTATAATTGGTATCCCCTTTAAAAGAAATAATCAAGAGGCTTTTTAACTGGGCGAGCGGTACATCAAGTTTACGCCAGAATTCAACCATGATAGGGGCAATCACCGCATCCATTTGCTGCTGGAGCCCCAGTAATTCATCTATTATCCGCTGTTTGCTCATCTTCATTTTTCTTTATGGTCTTTCAGGAAAAAAGTCAGGCGGTTAATATTGTTTATATTTTATCAACAGTTTATATTATATAAACTAATTTGTCAATCCACTTTAGGTCCCAAATTGTTCCCCTCATTACTCCTTTTCCGGGAAAATGGGACCTTCATCAAATTCCAAAGTCCCGGGGGAACCTTATATTCAGATTAATGTATCCTCATCCCTCACCGGGTACAGGGCCTTCCACCAAGTTCTCCGCGTAATAATCCTCAGCGTTATCGAGAAAGAGTAAAATCCATCCTGGCTACAGGCAAAACCATTTACTGGTTTCCTGGCGACAATCAGCCCAATGCTCCGTCATTACTGCCTGGTCCGTTTGTGGCCAGGCACCACACCATCATGATCCCCCTTTCCCCTTTCATGAACGGCAGATGCCTCAGGTATTTTTTTATCCCCCAAAATACTATTCCCCATTTTCTCCCACCAGCGCAGAACACTACCTGCCCGTTTACCTGCACACTGATATGGACACTATCCGCCAGATAAGGTACACCCTGGCACCCATTTTTAAAAATTTTTTCCAAATTAGTGGAAATCAGCCGGAAAAAGTATTGACAAAAATGGGTGACAGTGTTATAAAATGGTGAAACGTGGGGATTTAGGGGAGAAAGTGGGGAAGGTCAGGGCAGATGTTTTACGGTGAATTCGACTATAAACTAGACGACAAAGGCAGGGTTACTGTCCCGCCCCGTTTTCGTACTTCCCTGAAAGATGGCGTCGTTCTGTCACCCGGACCGGAAAAATGCCTCACTGTTTACAGTCTCCCTGAGTGGAAAAAGATTTCTGACCAGCTTACCGGCAGCGGCATCTCTCGCGCCAAGATGAGAAAGCTGAACCGGGCTATTTTCTCCAGAGCTTTCCCGACCAAGATAGACAACCAGGGTCGCATTGCCATTCCTGCTCCGCTTCGTGACTATGCCGGCATCGGCGAAGACGTCGTTGTTACCGGTGTCAATAATGTCCTGGAAATCTGGGACAAGTCCCTCTGGGAAGAGGAAAAGATAGATAGCCAGGAACAAGCCTGGCAAATCATTGAGACCCTGGAGAACACTTAATGGCGCA
>JAFGOB010000083.1 GCA_016926695.1 Dehalococcoidales bacterium
CCATAACCGTCTCTCCCATCTTAATACCGTAGCAGTTAAGAAGCCCTATTATCTCCTCTGCAGAGAGCCAGATTGGCCTCTGCACTCCAGCCCTCAATGCCGACTCTACAATCTTGTGTGCCTCTACCGGTTCGGTGCCTTTAATATCCGGGATAACCCCCTTCGGTTTACTCTGCAGATCAACATACTCTACAGCTCTTGCCAGAGAAGCGACCGCTTCTTCGGGGAAGGAAAAACTGGGCACCAGTCTTCCCGCCGTTCCTATCTTCGCCTGAAGGCCCCGACGCCCCAGGAAACAGGCCAACAACGGCTTTTTCCGCCGCCAGAAAACCGGTGCCACCCGCTGCAAGGCATTCTCGATAGCCTCTGGATTAACCACTATCGGCGGCACGAATATTATCAGCACGGCATCATTGTCCTTATCACCAGCCAGAATTTTCAGTATATTTTCGAACTCCTCGGCACTGGCTCCGGCAGTAGTATCCAGGGGATTGTTTATCGTCACCTTGCGCTTCAAGACTTTCCCCAGTTTCTCCGCCGTCTCTTCCGAGACGGGCGGCAGTTCCAGACCATTACGTTCGGCAGCATCAGCCGCGATGATGCCGGGACCACCGCCATTGGTGACAATAGCGAGCCGATTTCCTTTCGGCAGGGGCTGGTTGGAAAGCAGTGCCGCTACATCAAAAAGCTCCTCCATGGTGTTGACCTTTACGATACCGGCATGATGGAACATCACTTCGGCAGCCACCTCCGAAGTTGCCATAGCACCGGTATGGGATGCCGCAGCACGAGTGCCTGCTTTGGTGGTTCCGCTCTTTACCACTACAATCGGCTTCTTTGCCGAGACTCTGCGGGCGATGCGGGCAAACTTTTCCGGGTTGCCAAACGACTCGAGATAAAGCAGTATTACCTTGGAGGCCGAGTCCTTTTCCCAGTACTGCAGGAGATCGGATGGAGAAATGTCCAACCGGTTTCCCACACTCACGAAACTAGAAATGCCCATATTGAGATCCCTAGCGTATTCAAGTATTGCCAGTCCCATAGCCCCACTTTGGGAAAGAAAGGCAACGTTACCCCTCGGGGGATACACCGTTGAAAAGGTTGCATTCAAACCAACAGCGGGGTCGGTATTGATGACCCCCATACAGTTCGGCCCAACCACTCTCATGCCATGGCCGAGACAGATTTCCCTCAGTTCTCTTTCCCGGGCCATTCCCTCCGGACCGGTCTCTTTAAACCCGTCCGAAATAACGATCAGTGCCCGTACCCCCTTCTGGCCACAATCATGAGCCAACCTGTTTACTATAGATGCCGGTACGGCTATAACGGCCATTTCCACGTTACCCGGTATATCCAGGACCGAGGGATATGTTCTCACCCCGACTACCGCATCCGCATTCGGGTTCACCGGATAGATTACGCCTGAAAAATCACTCTGAAGGATACAGCGGAAGAGCACATTACCGATAGAGTCTTTGTCACGCGATGCTCCGATTACGGCCACCGAACGAGGTGAAAGAATGTACCGCAGCGAAGCGATGGTAGCAGCGGACTCTCTCGCCTCCTCTTTCCTGATTACCTGCTCGGTCTGAGCAACGGAGAAGCTGATGCGATGAACATCCGACTGTATACTACGGACAATGTGAAACCCGTAGTTTCTAAAGAAAGCCAGTTGCCCTTCTTCTGCCAGAACATCTGTCTCAAATCTGTCGATGCCCCTGTCACGGGCAATATCGACCAACAGTCCCAGAAGTCTGGTTGCGATACCTTTGCCCTGATGAGCATCTTCGGTTATAAACGTCACCTCTGCAGAATGCCGATCGGGCAGGCGATAGTATCTACCGATACCGACTATTTTCTTTTGCCTGGACTCCATCACCTCGGCCACGATGGCAAAGGTATTGTCATAGTCCACGGTGCAGGCCCTGACGGCATCTTCGGTAGTCAGGTTAGGTACATGCTGAAAGTGCAGATATTTGGTATGGGGACTCAGCCGTCCAACAAAATCCAGCCACAGCTGGACGTCATCCTTCTTTATCGGTCGGAGTAGTATGCTCGATCCGTCCTTTAAAACTGCTTCGGTTTCATATTGCTGCGGGTACTGATATGTCTCAGAATTCATTATTGTCTCCGTCTAAAGTATAATCTATCGACACAGTATAACAGTATACACATAACTACGGGAGTTTTGAAGTAGCAACTCCAGAGCTGGCTTGCCCAGCTCCAATTAGTTGATTTAGACTTTTATGAGTTTAGCGGTGCTGAAGGGATCGCACCGAAAAATGCATGAGGGCAGATATAAATGGCAAAGCAGGCTATAATCAAGTTACTTACAGCTTCCGGAATTGGCTCCCGCAGAAAAATCGCAGCTGTTATCAAGAGAGGCGGTGTAGCCATCAACGGTAAAGTAGCCGAGAGCTTTAACGAACCGGTTGATAGCGCCAGGGATGTTATCACCATTGATGGTAAACGTGCTTCATACAAAAAAGAACCCGATGTTTATCTGATGCTCAATAAACCCAAGGGCATTGTTTCCAGCACCAGTGATGACAGGGGGAGAAAAACGGTCATCGACATCCTCCCGGAGAAATACCGGGGCATCCGGATTTACCCGGTTGGCCGCCTGGACAAAGAATCCACAGGTCTGGTTCTCCTGACTAATGACGGCGACCTTACTTTTCGATTGACCCATCCCCGTTTTGAACAAGAAAAAGAATACCTGGTTCAAATCGACGGGGAACTGAATCTGGAAGAAATAGCCGAGCTGGTGAAGGGAATCTACCTGGATGATGGTAAGACCTACCCGGCTAAGGTCAAAGTATCCAGATATCCACCCTTCAGCTACTCCATAGCCATTCATGAAGGCAAGAAACATCAGGTGCGCCGGATGTTTGCCGCTCTGGGACACGATGTGCTGGAGTTGAAAAGGATACGCCTGGGTAGTCTGAGGTTAAATAGACTGCCGGAGGGCGAGACTCGCGAACTCAGCCCCGCGGAGGTTGAATCACTCAGCAAGGGAGCAATGAGGCAAAAAGTACGATGATGTTGACGGATAAATTAAGACTCGAGCCGACGGCCGCCTTAGTCATGCAATGGGCACTAAAACTTTATACCGAAGACACCGTTCTGCAGTATGTGAATCAACTCGACCTATCTTCAGGAGAGGCTCTTCTTAAAGAGTGTAATTCCGTTTGTGATTGGTACGATGAGGTCATTCTTAACAGGAAAAACTTCATAAAGTATTTGATTGACCAGGAATTGAGTGCCGCAAAACAGGAATTTCAGTTGATTTTTCTTGCTGCCGGAAAATCCCCTTCGTCCGTAGAAATACTGTATACGAATCCCCACAAAATTCATCGTATTTTCGAGGTCGATTCATCGGGAATGGAAGACAAAAAGAGACTATACCTTCAGGTATGCCCGGAATTAACGGATAAACTACGGTGTGTAACAGCAGACATTACCTCGCCCGATATTTTAAGCGTGCTGGACATGCCGGTAAATGGATACCGTCATGATATGAAATCAATAATCATTATGGAAGGTATCAGCTACTACCTGCATAAAAATGATTTACAGAACATTATCACCCGATTTCGTACTGATAGGGAGAACCTTTTCATCATCGAATACATGATACCTTACCGATATGTTAACCCGGCAAGAAGGCAGATACCCGAAGAGATCTTCAAGATAATTCAGGATTCTTGCGGCTTAAGCGCGGTAACTTCATACACGAAGAACGAATTACGAACACTCTTTCTGAAAAACAGGGGGGATTTAATCGCCGGCTATTCCATGGCGGACATGGAGCTAAACAGAACTGGCGCTAACGCATATTTTGAGAAGCCGAGCGACGGATGGATTGAATGCGCCATCGGCAGAATAGGCACTCTACCAGCATGATACAGAAGACCATATCTCAGTTGGATGACTTTAAGAGGGACAGGTCACTTTCCGCTTGGATCCTCGAGAATAAAGGTCACCTTCATCTGTACCCGGTACTCAGATATCTGCCCCTTGTTATCAAGCATAATTTCCTGGTTCTCAATCCAGGCAGACCGGACGTTTCTAATAGTCTTCTGGACGCGAGCAATTCCCAGCTTGATCGCATCATCAAAACTCGTTTTAGAAGATGACTTGATTTCCGTCACACGTGTAACTGTCATTTGCGCCTCCTTTTAATTTCTTCTCGGGTTTAGACTAGCTTACAGTATACACCAAAATCCCCATTAGTCAACCGTGTTCAGTAGAATCATTCGGGAGATTAGGATACCTTATCTATTCCTAAGTACCCTTATGCTTAGATAATGGTTAAGCCCAGGTCCGTTGGGTGGGAATGTGGTATTATGATAATTAAAAACACGCATATATCAACTATGAATAATAATACAACCGACCGTGACCCATACTTGGAAGCGGATAAGGACGGGCGTTTAACAATACCGCCGTATTTAGCTTCAAGATATGGCATCAAGCCGGGGACCCGGGTGTATGCCAATGAGTTAAGTAACGGACTTTATCTACTTCGTCCTGCCACGCAACTGGCTAAGTTATACCTGGAACCAACCAGCCGATGCAACCTACATTGCCGCACCTGTATCCGGAACGTATGGAACGAGCCTATGGGGAACATGAGCGACACTGTCTTCGACCGTGTCATTGAAGGTCTGCGTAGATTTACCCCTATTCCCAAAGTATTCTTCGGCGGCCTGGGAGAGCCTCTCGTTCATCCAAAGATTGTTCAAATGGTCGCCAGGACAAAAGAAATCGGTGCCTCCGTAGAGCTAATCACCAACGGAATTTTGCTTAGCCCAGATCTGCTTGACGAATTAGTTTCAATCGGATTAGACGTATTGTGGGTCTCCATTGATGGTGCCAAACCGGAGAGCTATGCTGATGTTCGACTGGGGGCAGCACTGCCCCAGATACTGGATAACCTCGGTCATTTCAGGAAAGCAATAGCACGCCGCGCTGTACCTTTTTCAGGCACTTCCGAGACCCAGCTCGGCATCGTATTCGTCGCCATGAAGCGTAATGTCGCAGATTTACCCGCAGTATGTGAGCTTGCCTGGCAATTAGGCGCCAAGCGTTTCATGGTAACCAATGTAATACCATATACGGCAGAATTAAGTAATGAGGTACTTTATCCCTACAAAATGGAAAAAATGGACATGATCGCTCCGGAGATGGCAGACTGGAGACGCTCTTTCCTATCTCCGCATGTCTACATGCCCAGAATAGAAATAAATGAAAAAACCGGCGCTCCGGTGCGTGCTATGATATCCCGAGACATCAATATCACCTGGGCCGACGGTATTTTCCGGGGCGCCCGGGACAGTTGCCCATTTATAGAAAGCGGGGCCGGGGCTATACGATGGGATGGTAGCTTGAGCCCCTGTCTACCACTCTTGCACGACTGTGTTATGTATCTTGGTGATCTTGAACGCCACCTGCACAGTTTTACAATCGGTAGTGTGACAGAAAAAGATCTGGATGAGCTATGGAATGCGCCGGAACATATTGCCTTCCGCGAGCGAGTGCAGGCATTCAACTTCTCGCCATGTTCAATTTGTGGAGGATGTAGTTTTCTAGACAGTAACCAGGAAGACTGCTTAAAAAGCGGCTTTCCAACCTGTGGCGGCTGCCTGTGGGCGCAAGGCGTAATCCAATGCCCATGAAGAACCTGAACTGCAACTTTTCCCAACAACTCCTGAACCTCACTATCAAGTCATCTCAGATAATCCCCACTCCCGGCAATAATAGGCAAACCGATCATCCCAGGAATCCGATAACTGTGACACCCTTTGACTAAAAAAGCGATTTCTGCAATCAGTAACTTTTCGGCTTAATAATTTAGAAGGCTCTCCTGACCCGAATCAATTCCGCCCTGACAACCAGGAGCAATGGTATCAAAATAGTGTTACCTATTAAGACGAGAGGTTAATAAAGGGATTTTTAGGGATTATGTGATAGTTTGGATGAATCAAACAATATGATTATTGCCCTTTTCAGCCACTCAACGGCTTTGACAGACTAATGTGAATATGAGACCATTAGAATTGCTCCAAGTGGTTGAGCTTAGTGCGGTTCGATAGAGGGGAAACAACCGGCCACCGCAAGGTCAAGGAAGGATCCAGTCGAAGAACCGTAAGAGAGCGAGATTACTTGGAGCCTTTTCATTTCTATGTCTCTCCGGTAATTATACTGATTCACTATTCTTAGTGAATGTAGCCATGATGAGATGCATCAGCACCGGTAAATCATGCAGTTCTATCCTTTAACTCTCCAGGTATTTCCTCTCCCCATTTACCCACGCCAGGTATAGATCTATCCCATTCACGTTCTTCACAAAAACCACGGAATTCATTCTCCCCTGCTTCCCGAAGGAACTCACAAAAGCACAGTAATCCTGAAAGCTTTTATTTTCGCCCCCTTCAAATCTGCTGAAGGAATGGACCAGCATCAAGGCATTGGGAGCGTTAAATCTTTTCGCTTCTAACAGCGTCGATGCAATCCTGCGTAAAAGCTGGTACCTGATGTGTTCTATATCCGCCTTAGTGCGTTCTAACTCATCAGATAAGAACTTCAGTCTGGTCTGCTTATTGCCCATATCGGTCAACTGCCAATCAGCAACAGCCCTGTCAAAGGGTTCATCCACCTTGCCTTCCACCGTGACTGAGATCAATTGTCCGTTCCCGGCCCTGGCCAGGGCAAAGATATCACTTTGAGATGGCTGCGACATGTATGGCTTCAAGGCCGCCCAATATTCGGGAAAGGCAACAATTAGCTTTACATCATGAAATAATTCTATACTCGAGTCCTTAAACGTGTTTTTAACTGAACTCGGAAAACCGTCCGCTTCCTGCCAACAATAAGCGAGTGTTCTTGCCGAATAGCCTGTCTGCCAGTGTTTCTCCGGCTCAGCGAGTAGCCGCTTCCAGTCCTCGGGACACTTTGCAGAAATAAATATTTTACTCATGGCGTATCTCCTGTGTGCATATCTGAAATTTGAGTTTAGTCCTATGCCCGAGCTGTGTCAAGAGACTATATGTTGACTTCACAAGTTAAAATAGAGATAGGACGATCCATATCGCGAATGAACCGTTGTGATAAGACC
>JAFGOB010000084.1 GCA_016926695.1 Dehalococcoidales bacterium
AACGGCGAAGACCCGGGTAGCAAATTAATAGCGTAAGGTGCATGCCAGGCGGGCGGAATCCTCCTCGGTTGTTCAACCTTAATCTGGTCCTGACGACGACTGAGATGACCCCCCGCCCGCCTCGTAAGGCTTAATACACTGAACAAGCCAGGAACGAGTTCGACCGTAAAAAAGGCTCCCCATACCGCGATCTTTAGAGATAACGCTCAATTTATAACCAGCGTATATTAAAACTCATTTTCGTGATAAATCGGAGATGCTCCTTTAATAAATCCTTTCGGAGAAGATCCGACAGGCTGTTATTTGTTTGACAGCCTGATATCAAGCACAGCCGGCTTCCCTTTACGTACCCGGGCCAGTCCATTTTTCAACGCGGGGATGATCTCCTCCGGATCCGTAACCTTTCGCCCATAGGCGCCGCAGGACCCGGCGACTCCAGCGTAATCGGGCGAAGGAGTCAGGTGCACACCCACATCAAAGGCCATCTTATCCGATAGTTTCTGACTGGTCATCATCTCGAGGAGCACCTTGATAGCCCCATAGGCCTCGTTGTTGAAAATAACAGAGAGGAAAGGGAGTTTGTACGCGGTAGCGGACCAGAGAGCGGCAACAGGACAGCCCCATACAAAGCCGCCATCGGTCATCAGGCTTATGACCGTTTTTCCCGGAGCGCCCGCCTTGGCCCCGAGGGCGGCCCCCAGGGCCCAGTTGATCGAACCACCCGGACAGGTCAGGAATGTCCCGGGCCTGGTGCGGGAAATCTGCTCATATAAAGCATTCATGTGGCTTATGACATGATTCACCACTATGTCGTCATCTTCAATAACCTCGTTTATACAGTATGAAAGCCAGTCCGGAGAGATCGGCTTCTCTTCCGCTCCCTTCAGCGCCAGGGAGCGGAAGGTGTCTCGCATCTTTTTATGGTTCCTCTCCAATCTTGTGAAGCGCTTCCTGAAATTGGCGCGTGTGGTTTCATTCAATCTCTTCTCGATCGCATCCTTCAGGAAGGGTATGCTTTTTCTTGTGTCAGCCTTGATAAAAATGTCCGTCTTCCTGCCCCACAGGGCCATACCCTGGGTAGTGGGGGCCACACCCACGTGAATTATTTTGGCATCCGGTCGGGGCTCTTCCATGGCCCGTGCGTACTGCATATCAAAGTCCAGCGCCAGGATCACGTCCGCTTCTGATATATGAGGATTTGGCCTTCTGTTCCCGACCCCCTTTTCGATCCCGGCGCATAGCGGGTGCGTGGTCGGAAAATTCATCCTTTGAGGGCCCGTCAATACAGGCGCACAGAGGCTTTCAGCCAGCTCCACCAGCCTTTCCACAGATTCAGCATGTCTTCCGGTGAAACCCGGAATGATCAGAGGATTTTCCGCTTTGACCAGCATTCCGGCCACCCTGCTGAGTCTGTCCCGGTCCGCTGCTGCAAGCGGCGGCGAAAAAAATCCCCGCGAAGGCAGGAGGTTTCTCTTGTTAATCTTTTCCGTCATGTACCCGATATCGTGGGTCAAATAGACCGGTCCGCAGGGATCGGCGCAGGCCGTCTCAAAGGCATCCCTGAGCACTTCCTGAATATCATCTGTGCCTGAAATCCTGTATTCCTTTTTCACGGAATTCCGAACGATACTTCCCTGGTCATAGGCCTTATTCTGCCAGGTTTTTCTGGTGGCTTCGGGGAACCGCCCCGCAAACAGGATAACAGGAACCCGTCCCCATTGTGCATTAAACAGGGAGCCTCCCACCTGAAGGGTTCCCAGTTCGGCATGCACAAGGACAACCTGAGGCTTTCCGGTTACCATATAGTGGCCGTGGGCGGCACTAAGGGCGACAGACTCATGGAGACAAAGGAGCACTCTAGGAGTGCGCCTGCCAGCCTCTATCATTTTCGCAGTGGCGGCCTGAATCGGAGCTACATCGAGCCCGGAATTCATGAAAATAGTTTCGACTCCGTTTGCATTCAATGCTTCGAGAAAGGCCTCCGCACGCTGATATTTTTTCATTTACTCCTCCGTTAATTTATTTTTGGGCAATCCTTAAACAGAAACGGAATTCTATTAAGTTAAGACTGTATGCCTGTTGCTCCGTAGAATTTAGTTTTACAGATAAAGGGGTCTTTGGCAAGAGTAATTAATTGTTTTCTCTCCGCCGCACCGTCATAAGCCGCGGCCATAAGGGAGAGCCGGAGTATACAGAGCGCCCCTGATCCACCATCAAGGCGCCATCTGCCATGCGACAGGCTCATGGCCCTGAGCGAAGTCGAAGGGCTGCGTTGCCTGTGATCGCTCCTCCTTGCCCTCCGGCCTGGAGGCCTGCGGGCTGGAAGCGGTCGTATTACTTATACGTCTCATTTGTCGCTCCTTGGCGCCTTGCATCCGGCACCTCGCTGGTGGCCAGGGTCAAGCCAAAATCCGGCACCATTACTATATTGTCTTCGTTTTGATGGTGGATTTTGGGCGCATTCCCGGATTGACATGCGATCGTAAAATTTTTATACTCGCTTCATGAAAGATAGAATTCTTATCACCTGAACGGCCCCTGAGAGCCGTGTCGTCAAGTAGATGCAACTACCGAATGCTCTTTTGGGAAAGCCTCAGACCCCGGTTGCTTCCTCAGGTCGAACAGCTCATCCTCCAGCGCTTCCACAAAATCGGCCTAGGAGCCTTTCGGACTTTGTCCGGCATGCTCCCGGAGGAAACTCTTTGTTTATCGAGATTTTCGGGTTCATTGAGTCTATTCGTTTTATGTGTTACAGGATCGGCAAACTATGGAGAAAACAGATAGCACGGCAGGAGATTTCGACAAAGGATATACTGAGGGCACGGGATCGGACCTTGCGACCATGCCGGGTGACCTGCACTTGGTTGAAGACCCGGATGGCGTCCTCTGCTTGCGACCTTCCGGTGATTGGACCTTGTCCAGTTATAAAACATTGGAAAAGGCCGTCATATCCTTAAAAGACACAGGATTCGACCGCATAGATTTTTCACAGCTGGGCGCCCTGGATACGGGAGGAGCGACGCTAATGGTTCGGATGCTGGGAATCGAAGGGCTTCGTAATGTGGAGAACTCGGACCTTGATCTGCCTGAGGAACGCCGGGCGCTGTTGCTGGCCGTGGGAGAAGCCCTTAACAAGCAAGGGGAAAAAGCACCGGCACGTGGCCCCGGATTCATGGATTTGCTGGCGGATGTTGGTCTAATCATCGTGGACAGGTGGAAAGATATTACGGCGCTGCTTGGTTTTATGGGGCTGGCTTTGGTTACGCTATTCGCCGTTTTGCCCCACCCCACACGCTGGCGCATCACTTCACTGGTTACCCACATCCATCAAACCGGTCTGAATGCCGTACCCATCGTCGCCTTGCTGACATTTTTAGTGGGAGCGGTGATAGCCTTCCTGGGAGCAACCGTGCTGGATATATTTGGCGCGACGATCTATACCGTTGATCTGGTAGCCTATTCCTTTCTCAGAGAATTTGGTGTCCTGCTGGCCGCCATCCTGCTGGCAGGTCGCACAGCCAGCGCCTTTGCCGCCCAAATAGGATCCATGAAAGTCAACGAGGAGATCGACGCCCTGAAAGCCCAGGGCCTGGATCCAATGGAGCTGCTTGTCCTGCCGCGCATGCTGGCGCTGCTGCTAACGCTGCCGATGCTGACCTTTGTCGCCATGATAGCAGGGCTGACCGGCGGCGCTGTCGTGTCGATCATATCTCTGGATGTTTCCCTGGTCCGCATTATTAACATTACACGGGAAATACCGCTGCAGCATTTCCTGACCGGCATCGCTAAAGCGCCCTTTTTTGCTTTTGTAATCGCCCTGATCGGCTGTCTGGAAGGGTTCAAGGTGGAGGGTAACGCCCGCTCGGTGGGCGAGCACACCACCTCCAGCGTGGTTCAGTCGATTTTCATGGTGATTTTGTTGGATGCCGTGGCGGCGTTATTTTTTATGGAGATGGGCTGGTAGAAATGGCAGGCAATGATCCCGAGGTCATCATCTCAGTGCGTAATTTGAGCAACCGTTTCGGCGCCCATGTCGTCCATGAACGACTGGACTTGGACGTCTATAGGGGTGAAATCCTTGGTGTGGTAGGCGGTTCAGGCAGCGGCAAATCGGTGCTGCTGCGATCGATCATCGGCCTTTACCGCCCAAGCTGCGGTGAGGTGCGGGTATTCGGCCAGGATCTGGGAAACCTTACACCCGGCCAACGCTCTCTTCAGGAGCAGCGTATGGGGGTCTTGTTTCAAAGGGGCGCATTGTTTTCTTCCCTGACCGTGATCGAAAATATCGCCCTTCCCTTGATAGAACATGCCGGACTGGATCGATCCGACGCACAATACCTGGCTGGTGTAAAACTGGCCTTGACGGGCTTGTCGCAAGAAGATGGGTTCCTCTATCCCTCCGAGCTGTCCGGAGGCATGATAAAACGCGCGGCCCTGGCCCGTGCCCTGGCGCTGGACCCGGATATACTCTTTCTCGACGAACCCACGGCCGGTCTGGATCCCATCGGCGCCGCCGCCTTCGACCAGTTACTTCTTACGCTGCGGGATGCCCTTCAACTGACCGTATTTCTGATAACCCATGATTTAGACACCCTGTACACCGCCTGCGACCGGATTGCCGTTCTGTCCCAAAAAAAGGTTCTTGTTGCCGGTCGCCTGGAAGCAGTGACCGCAAATGAAGATCCGTGGGTGCAGGACTATTTTCACGGCCCCAGGGGCCGCGCCGCGCGGCAGGCATCGGAGACTATCCCTAAGGAGTCCTAAAATGGAGACACATGCCCGATATGTACTGATCGGATTTTTCACCGTTGCCGTTGTCGCCGGGGCGTTACTATTCGGCTTGTGGTTAGCGAAGGCCGGTACCCGGGAGGATTATCGAACGTATGACATCGTTTTCCAGGAGACCGTCAGCGGCCTTAGTGTCGGCAATGCGGTAGAGTTCAGCGGTATCAGGGTCGGGGAGGTTAAAAAACTATGGCTGGATCCGCATGATCCCGGCAAGGTATGGGCACGGGTAAACATCACTAACGGCACTCCGGTTAAAGAAAATACCCGCGCCCGTCTAACCCTGGCAAATATCACCGGCGCCTCCAACAACCCAGCTCACCGGCGGGTCCCCGGACAGCCCGCCGCTTGCCGGCGAAAAAGATCAGATTCCCCGTATAGTGGCGGACCCCTCTCCCTTTACCCGCATAAAGATCAGCAGCGAAGAAATATTTGTCAGCGTCAGCAGCCTGATCGACAATGCCAGGCAGTTGCTCTCAGAGGGAAATATCCGGCACCTCAGCAAGATACTTGCCAATCTGGAAGAGACCAGCATTGCCCTGGCCGCAGAAAAGGAACAAATCCATCAAGGATTGCAGGATCTGTCGATGGCCGGGCGACAGGCCAGCAAGGCCGCGGATCAAGCAATGAAGATGATAAGCAGCATAAATGACCTTGTGGCCAGCCGTGGCAAGGAGATTTTAACCAAGGTGGATGATACCATGGACTCCCTGGAGCAATTCAGCGTCAGACTCGACCGTCTCCTGGAAGATAACGCACAATCTTTCGGCATCGGTATGCAAAGCCTGACCGAATTGGGTCCGGCCATAAGACAATTTCATTTAACGCTCGGCGCCCTGGAAGAAATTGTTCGGCGCATAGAAGAAAACCCGGCGGGTTATCTGCTGGGCCGCGAGCGCGTCAAGGAGTTCCAACCATGAGAATCGCTATTCGATTCATCTGTTTATTGCTCACAGCCGTTGTGCCGGGCAGTTGTTCCATCGTTCCCGGCGATTCGCCTCAGAGCATCTACCGACTGCCCCGATCGGCGATAAGCCTAAACGGGGATAAGGGCGTCGAAGTGTCCCTGCGCATAGCGCGGCCCCTGGCCGGCGGCGTTCTCGACAGCGCACGAATTGTTGTTGTTCCAGAGCAAAACAACATCAGTGTCTATCCAAATGTACGGTGGAATTCGACGGCTCCGGTGCTTATACGCGACCATCTTCTCGATGCTTTTCACAACGATGGCCGTATCAGGCGCCTCAGCAGTGACAGCGAAGGATTGCACGCAGACTATGAGCTTGGTGGAACTCTGCGTTCTTTTCAGAGCGAGTACCGCGATGGTGTTCCGCAGGTGGTGATAAGCATTGATGCGCGCATGATTGATGCCGTCACTCAGCGCATAGTCGCGGCGCGTCGCTTTACGGTTATCGAAGGCGTTAAAGGCACTCAGGTGGCTGAAGTCGTCGCCGCTTTCGGACGCGCCAGCGATGCCTTGGCCCGCGAGCTGATAAGCTGGACTTTACGGTTGATATGAATCCAGAGAGGACACCATGAGACTGTCGGACTTTATCCGACAGTCTCATGGTAAGATTTAGTGTCTTGGTCGGGGATGGTTGAAACCCCTCGCCTTATAGATGAGGGTAGTTTTGAAAAGATCAGCCAAAGATATACAAAAGGCTTATATTTGGCCTGATGGCTGAAAATCGCAGCATGGGAACTTTTTTTACGGTCGAACTCGTTCCTGGCAAGTTTAACGCATGAAACTTTACGGGGCGGGGGGTCATCTCAGTCTTCGCCAGGCCGGATTTAGGTCGAATAACCGAGGAGCATTCCGCCCGCTATCCGAGCCGGAGGCCTGGCATGCACCTTACACACTTATCCTGCTTCTAAGGCTTTATACCGGAGGAACAGTTGAGGAAAGCGCGATGACGCATAACTCGGCTCTGTGCAAAGGAGAGAGGCAATGATGAACTTGTTTGGTTTATGGCCGCGCTGGGGATTCGCATTATTACTAATGATTAGTATTTCTTCGTTCTTCACTCAATGGCAGTCCAGCCCGAAGGCTGAGGAAGATGGCGGTAAGCATGTGACGAAGGAATCGCTTTCCCATCAGGATTTCTGCGAATGGTTGGAGGCTCTGCGCGATGAAGCGCGCGGGGAAGGCATCTCAGACGCAACACTGGATGCAGCGCTAAATGATGTCTCTCCGTTAACGCGTGTGATCGAATTGGACCGTTTCCAGCCGGAGTTTACGCAGACATTCTGGACTTACCTCGGACAGCGTGTCAACGACGAGCGGATAAAACGGGGCCGGGCGCTGTTGGAAAAATATAGCGATCTGCTGAACAAGATTCATTCCGCATATGACATACCTCCGCGCTATCTTATCGCATTCTGGGGGCTGGAGACGAACTTCGGTGATAATCTTGGAAGCTTCCGCGTGATCGACGCGCTGGTAACCCTGGCCTATGACAGGAGGCGCGCCCGTTTTTTTCGGGCGGAGCTTCTGGACGCATTACAGATTATCGAAGAAGGCCACATCTCAACGGATTTATTGAAAGGATCCTGGTCAGGGGCAATGGGTCACATGCAGTTCCTCCCCTCCACTTTCGTAGGATATGCAGTGGATTATACAGGCAATGGCCGGAAGGACATCTGGGGCAGCATTCCCGACGCATTCGCCTCCGCGGCCAATTTTCTCATAAAAATGGGCTGGCGGCCGGGGGAAACATGGGGCCGCGAGGTGCAGGTACCTGAGAAATTCGACCTGAGGGATGCAACATTGAGCAAGAGGAAAACCCTTAAGGAGTGGTCGGCGCTCGGAGTGCTGCAGACCGACGGATTATGTTTGCCGAATGAGGACATGGAAGGTTCCATCCTCTTACCTCAAGGTCATAAAGGTCCGGCGTTTCTGGTATATGACAACTTTCGCGTCATTATGCGCTGGAACCGTTCCATAAATTACGCAATCTCCGTTGGCCACCTGGCGGACAGGATCATGGGATCACCAGGGATTGCATTTGGGCGAAAGGCTGAGCACGAACCGCTCTCCAGAGATGAGATTGAGGAGGTACAGCAGCGTCTCAACGGTCTCGGCTTTGACGCCGGAACGGTGGACGGATTTCCGGGTCCCCGTACATGCGGGGCGATTCGTGCCTTCCAGGAGAAGTTTTCGTTGCCGGCGGACGGCTATCCGTCTCTCTCGTTACTACAACTTTTACGGTCACTGGCGGAGCCCATATCGTGAGAGGGTTATGTGTCATGTCTGTTAACAGTCTCTTAAATAATCGGCTACAAACGGTAATTATATCATCTTCCTTTTCCACCTGCCACCCCAGAAGTAGATTATGAATGCGATCGCTCCCAGCACAATTCCAATCGCTATGGCCCACCTTACGCCATACACCCCCAGGGATGTATACCGCGACAATAGAAGTGCCAGAGGTAATTGCACCACCCAGAGCATTGCCAGATTAATGAGCATCGGCGGCATCGTGTCGCCGGCTCCGGAAATACAACTCTGCAATACATAGACGACGCTCATCCCCAGAAAACCCGCAATGGCTATTTTCAAGAAGACAGCGCCTAACTGTACCAGATAAGGCTCTGCATTGAAAAGAGCGATGATATTTTCAGGCCACAGCAATAATATCACCGAGCAAAGTATCATAAAACCTGATACCAGGCCCGTCGACAACCAACCACTCCTGGCAGCCCGCCTCGGCTGGCCCGCACCCAGATTTTGCCCTACCAGCACACCGGCACCCATACCGATCCCTATGCCTGGAGAGTTTAAAAACGACTCTATCCTGGAGATCAGGTTATGAGCGGCTAAGGGCGTAGTGCCAAAGGGAATCATAAACCATGCAAAAATCAGGTCGCCAAAGGACTTTCCCAGCCCCATAATTGAAGCCGGAATACCAATCTTCAATATACGCCAGATGATTTCCAGATCAGGATAAAAGTCCTTCAAGGTCAGCTCCAGGCGGGTCTTTCCAGTGAGCAGGACCCAAAAGCAGAGAAACGTTCCCAATCCGGTAGTAAAAATATAGGCGATGGCGGCGCCGCCGACACCCAGCCCGGGAAATCCCCACCAGCCTAAAACCAGGAAAGGACAGATCAGCGCATTGACAACCCTGATAACAATCGCTATTTTCATAGGGGTTATTGTATCTCCTGAGGATTGCATGACGGAGAAGGATGTCATCCAGAAGGCCTCAGTAAACCATCCGGCCAGTACTATGCGAACATATACCACCCCTTCGGCCGCCGCATCAGCCTCTAAGCCAAAAAGGCTGAATATGGGCTCAATAAAGAGGACTCCTGTCAGCATTATAATGGCGCCATAAACAGCGCTGATAACAAAGGCCTGACCTGCCACATGATTAGCACCAGCGACATCGCCTCCGCCTATAAGACGAGCTACTATTGCTCTCTCTCCTGCACCCAGACCGGATTTCACCACACTCACAAACAAGACCACAATACCGCCAATACCCACGCCTGCAATAGAGGCCGCTCCCAATTTCCCCACCCATATCATTTCAAGAATGAGATTTACGGTATAAAGCGCACCAAGGATGATCATGGGCCAGGAAAGAAGCAAGATATTTTGAATAATGCTTCCTTTTGTCCAGTCCTTGCCTACGGCGGTGCTTTTACCAGGTGAACTCGTAATCTTTTCCATATGAATACTCGATTATTTTTCCAATTCCAGATTCATCAGCGGCGTGTGCTGCTGCGCACCGAAGACGTCGGAATCATATCGGCTGCCGCAGGAATGGATGCGCGGCATCGTAACCTTCAGTGCCTTTACGGCGTCGAAGTAATATATCCCCACCTGTTCCGGTTTCACATGATAGAGAGCCGCAATCTCCTCCACCCGCAGGGTGTTAGAGTTCTTAACCGCTTCGTAATGCGCCTTGTTCCGGAAAAGGAAGTCCACTGTCAGCAGAAAAGGACCCGCGTTCTTGCTCCTGCAGATATCGGCCATTTCGCCTAGTGTTGCCATCTTATCTCACCTCCACAATTTCAATCGGGAACAGCTCGTTGAGATCATCGACCTCCATTAAATGAAAAACGTTGAACTCATAGACTTTGCCGATAGGGTTATCAAGCGGCGAAAAAGCAAACGCAATATTACCGCCAACGGTTTTTCTCTCGGGATAGGGCATGTGCAGCATGCTCTGCCGGGTCTGCGCGCAGAATGACGTTGCTTCGTATTGTGTTCTCGCCACGACATCAATTATGATGCCGACCTCATGTTCAGCGCCGGGATGCGTTTCGAGCGACTGCAAAACCGCATTCTTTCCGTAAACCCGAAACTGGACGGAGTATCCGCGTTCCTCCCTTGTACCGAGAAAATTTTCCACTTCATTAATAACCGCGTCCTGGATATATTCGATATGCTTGATGAACATCGGATCGTGGACACCGGCGACACAGATTGTCCGGTAGCCCGTTAAAGCCACACCTTCCAGCTTGATCGTCGCCTTGCCGGGTACTGCTGGTATGAATTTGGTATTCCAGCCGCGGACCGCTGTCGGTGTGACCTGTTCGAACATGGCTTCCGAGCAATCAACTGTGCCGTCCGGCTCGCTGAATATGTAAGGGTGTCCGCTCTCATACAACGTGTGGGCCGCAACAGAAAGGGGAGTGCATCGATGTTTGGGGTTGACAGGGTCAAGAATAAAATCATTCTCGCGGAATGTTGCAAACAAGCTGTCCTGACTGATGCCGGGCTCGGCAGCGTAGGCACCGCATTCCATGATCTTGGCCGCGTGGAACACGGGGCCGGGATTAAAACCTTTCTTGATCGGCAAGGCAGCGTAGATAGCGGTATCACAGGATCGGCCTGCCAGTATGACGTCGGCATCGAAATCCAACGCCTTAATAAAAGGAGTTACGCCCATCTGCCCTACTATTCGGATACTGCGGTCAACCTCTTCATCTGTGAGCTCGGGAATCAGGCCAGGCATGGGGCGCACCCTGGCTTCTTGAATCTTCCGCTTGATGAATTCCTTGTCAATCTCGCTGTGGATGACAGCTACCTTGAATTTCCGCAGACCCTTCTCCTTCCGGATCTCGCTCATTATCTCCAGAAACAGCTTGAGATGCGGCGCGGCTCCCGCCGTTCCGGCAGAACCTATTATCAGCGGAGTATTTGCATTGATTACCTCCGTCACGACAAGAGACAAATCCCTTCTAATACTGCCGAGACCCAGGCCCGTCGTGCCATCACCCAGAAATGACGGGCCACCGTCCGTGGAACCGGCATCCATACCGACCAGGTCCGGCTTGCGACCCATGCCATGCTTCAGGGAGGCTTCCGGAAAACCGCAGCCTACCATACCCGTAACTGCCAGAATCTTAATCTCTTCCATAATAATCACCTATATTTTGTAGTTTGCTTTTCTCTCATAACTGTAGCGATGTTTATCCCTTTTGAAAAGTGCCCGGTATCTTTAGTCTGCGACTTTTTTGTCTCGTTCAGACACGATCCAGCCTAATTCTTCAAAAATAACAAAAAAGGCCGGTATGCTAAAAAGGGAAAAAATCGTGGCGCTGAAAAGACCGAAAGCAAGGCTGGCTACCAATGGAATCAAAAATTGGGCCTGGGTGCTGGTTTCCAGGAGAAGAGGCAGCAGACCCATGATGGTAGTGAGGGAGGTCAGAATAACTGCGCGGAAACGGTCCCTGGCGGCTTCCTGGACCGCATCTTTGATCTCCACGCCGCCGGCGCGCTGCTCCTTAATAAAAGTAATCAGCAGGATACTGTCATTAACGACGATACCGGTGAGGGTTGCCAGTCCCACAAGACCGGGCATGGAAAGGTCAAGTCCCATCAGAATGAGGCCCCAGACTACGCCGATCAGACCGGTGGGAATGGCCAGTAGCACAAACAAGGGGTGCAGGTAGCTTCTAAACTGGAAGGACAGAACAATAAATACCCCGATGAGACCGATTATTATATTAGTCATAAGTGATGAGCCGGTGATGGCGCTCTCTTTCTCCTGACCCATAAATGATACACGTATGTCCGGATATTGTTTTTTCAATAGGGGAAGAAACTTATTTTTTGTGATTCCTATTAATTCCCTGGCGTTTGTGACATCGGTGTCTATGGTACCCTGGACCGTGACCGTTCTCTGACCGTTGATCCGGTGTATCCTGGAATAACCTCGCGTTTCCTCGATTTCCGCAACAGCGGAAAGAGCGACCAATCTGCCGCTCTGGGAACGTACCGGAAGGTCGTAAAGATCCTCGAAACCTGTAATGTCTCTTAAATCAAGCCTTACTATGACATCATGGGCCTGACCGCTTACCTGCACATCCAGGTTAGTACCCCCTTGTATGGCGGACCGAATCTCATCGGCGATGTCTCTGGCGCTCACTCCGAGGGGACCGGCTTCTTCTCGAAGGTGAACCAGATATTCACGTTTGCCGGGACGCATATCATCCGACAGATCCAGTATGCCCCTGAAGCCGCGAAGCCACTGTTGCAGATCCAGGGAGGCTTTTTTTACTAACGCCAGATTATTACCCTGAAGCCTGATGTCAATCGCCTTGCCAGCGACTCCACGTTCCCTGTCTGTGAATGTAACGGATATTAAATCGGGCAGATTGCCTGCCCTCCTGCGCCAGTCGGCAAGGATTTCCGGTATGCTTCCTCTTCTCTCCCCTGCCCGTAAAAGATCGGCACTGATTGTTGCGAGATGGGGGCCGCTCTCATAGGCGTCAACGTTGGTATTAAAGAGAACCGAGATGTTTCGCACCAGTCGCTTGCCTGCTTCCTGACGCCTGGAGAAGTCCTCATCCAGACCATGAAGGGCCGTAACCATTTGCTCAACCCTTTCAGCAGTGAGCTCGAGAGGAGTGCCCTGGGGAAGAAGCAGACGGGCTTGTATAACGTCACTTTCCAGATCGGGCAAGGCCCGGTATTTGAGTACGCCCGCAGGGATCATGGTGAAGGAGATAATCACAAAAGCTATTATCAGGCCGATGGTCAGGTATGGCTGGTTTACGGACCTGCGGAATAATGGTATGAATAAATTATCTCGAAACCCGTTGAACCATGTTTCAAAACGGCGGTGGAAGGCTGATCGCTTTTCACCGGCCAGGTAGCGCATTGTATGATAGAGATGGGCGGGGAGGATCAGGAAGGCCTCTATTAAACTTGCTGCCAGGGTAATGATAAGGACGGCCGGGATGTATTTGAGGACGGCTCCCATTTGCCCGGCCATGAAAGAGAGGGGGCCGACAATCATCGCTGTGGTCAAAAACGAGGAAAGCACGCCAGGAAAAACCTCTCTGGTGCCCTGGACCGCGGCCTCCAGCGTGTTTTCATTCTTCCGTAATTTGGCGGCGATATTATCGGCGATAACAATGGAGTCATCCATAAGTAAACCGATGGCCACCAGTAGGGCCACCATAGTCATCATGTTGAGAGTATAGCCGAAAAGATGCATGAAAAAAACAGCGCTGAGGAAGGAAACGGGAAGCCCCATGGAGACCCAGAAACTATAGCGCAGGCCGAAAAATATCCACATGGTCAGGAATACCAATAGCAAGCCCTGTGCCCCGTTCTCCATTAGAATCCGTAACCGGTCGCGAATATTGGAGGTAGTGTCCTGGCTGATAGTCAGGTTGACGCCTTTAGGGGCAAGCGCTTGTTCGCGCTGGATATTTTCTTTAATCGCTTCCATTACCCTTAAAGAATCCTGCTTGTATGTTTTGGAGATCTCTAAAAAGGCGGCACGTCGGCCGTTAAACAGTATTTTCTCCTCGGGCTTATCGAACATTTTGCGAATAGTGGCGATATCACCCAGCCGAACCGCGCCGCCACTACTGGATGAGACGATAACGATGTCATGGAACTCGCCGGGAGTACTTCTCAGATTCTCAAATCTGACCACAAGGTCACCAGCCGCGGTTCTTACGATACCGGCGGGAAGATCGATGCTCTGACGTTCCAGGGCCGTTTTGATATCTGATATGCCCAGGCCGTAGCGTTGCTGAACCTCCGATGGGATTTCAATAACAATATTCTGATCGGAAAAACCCTGAACACTCACCTGAGCGATTCGCCGGTCGCGCTTTAGGCGGGCTTTGAGCCTTTCAGCATAGAGCTCAAGATCAGCCGGAGGTATGTCGGCGGTGACCATCACCCCGGCAACAACGGCCACACGTTCGAGGATTTGAAAGGCCGGGTTTTCGACCTTGTCCGGAAATGTGGTAATAGACTCTATCTGGGCCTTGACATCATTATAAAAGCTTTCGATCTCAGCGCCCTCTTCCATCTGTGCCGTAACTATGGCAATATTCTCCCTGGCATCACAACGTAGCTCCCTGAGGCCGGTAACTGCGTCCAGAACTTCTTCACAGCGTTCACATATGGCGTTTTCGACTTCGATGGGTGAAGCCCCGGGATAGGGAATGCGCACTTCCACTTCTGTGGGTGGAATGACCGGAAAGGTATCCCGCTGCAACTTGGGTAGAGCAGTCAGCCCCAGAATTATCAGGGCGATCATGAGGAGGTTGGCCGCTGTAGGATGCTGAGCAAAGTACCGAATCATCGCTGTTTCCCTTTTGAGCTAAAGCTGTTCGCCATCAAGTTTTTCAACGTTTTTTCATCTTTAACCGGATCAAGGAGCATGCCTTGTACGGCCGGAATCAAATCAGAAACAACTAATGTTTCATTTTCCTCCAAACCCCCGGCGATTGCTGTATAGCCTTCCTGCCTGAAGGCCGTTTTTACGGTCCGGATCTCCAGACGCTTTAGATTGTTTACAACATAGACCTTCCCATCATGCAAAGCTGATGAAGGAATAATTAATGATTTCCCTTCCGGATTTTTCCTAAGTTCGACTTCGACAAAAGTGTTTCTTGCCAGAGCCGGACGCTGACCTGGCTGGGCCTGCTCATAAGGCTTGTCCACCACGACCACCACTCCCAAAGTCTGCGTCTGGGGATCAATCGTACCTGAAGCACGGTCAACACGAGCCTCCCATTCGATAGTATGAGTTGCTGTTTTTAATCGAACCGTCGCTTCAAGCGTTAATGCCCCTGGTGCTTTTCTTAGGGCCGGGGTGTTTTCCATGGCCCCTGATTCTCCGGTTTTGCCGGCGATAAGGGGTCTGAGCCTCCCGATTGGGAAACGCGCCTCGACCTCTGTTGCGTCGATACCATCAGCAGAGAACAGTATCTGGCCCTTGTTCACATACTGGGCCTGGCTGACGCTGAGCCCTGTGATACGAACATCAAACGGAGCTGAAATACGGGTACGGCTCAAATCAAGTTCGGCAGCAGCCTTCTGTGTCTGCAGCACCTTCTTTTCCGCGGCGTTGAGTTCGAGGGTGTTTTTCAAATTCTGTACAGCCGCTTCGCCTTTTAAAAGGTTACGCTCCGCTTCTTCGAGGACAGATGGTGAAATGGTGCCCTGTTTTCGAAGTTCTCGCTTACGCTCAATGTCTTTAGCCAATATGGACTGAGAGCGTTCCTCCAATGCCAGAGAGGCACGGGTTATCCTGTCTTTGACCTCAAGGGTATTCAATTGTGTTTCAACCTGGGTAAGAGCCAGACGGTAATTTGAGTCATCGATATGCAAGAGCTCCGTGCCCTGTGCGACAATTTCGCCGTTTTTGAGTTCATCCGAAATCCTGGCCACCTGCCCGGATACTTCGGCCACGGCTTCCCAGGATCTTGCTGATTCCGTTGTTCCATATCCCACGGCCTTAATCACTACAGGTATTCTGGGAACCTCTATTACGCGAACCGTAACCGCAGGTTCAATGGCCTCTGCCTTTTGAGGCGGCTGATTTAAACGGGGAAGGACAATAAAAAATATCAGGGCAATGATAACAGGCAAAAAAAACAAAAGCCGGCGGATCCAGTTCTTCTGCATTTTTATCTCCATTTAACCTTGTCCGGTTAGAAAATCGCAATTGAAAAAATACCGGAGGACTGTAGATAATAGGATTATTTTATTAATGATGAAAAGCATTAGACATAAAGCTGATTTAAATGTCAATAATTATGGTTTGCCCCTGATCCACCATCAAAATGTCATCTGCGGTGTTGCCTTCGATCGCTCGTCCCTGCGGCGTATTGCTCATACGCCTCAGTCCTCG
>JAFGOB010000085.1 GCA_016926695.1 Dehalococcoidales bacterium
AGCGGCCGGTTGAGCCACAGACGAGCAAATCCCGGTCATCGTCCTGAACTTCGTTCAGGCTGCTACTTGCGGAGTCTGCCCGGCGCACCGGCGGGCGACCCAGCCGGAGACTCCACAATCGCAGTTTTCGTAAGAATCGCCCATTCTGGCTTGCAGCCAGCACTACGAAGTCTGGTGTGGTGAAACAGATATTTCGTTAGTTAAGTATGATTGATTATTATCATAAAGAGTAATCCCGCATTAAAATATCTACTAACGATGTGTTAGATACACCACACCAGGTTAATTGTCTCTTAGACAGCCTTCGGATACCGTGTTCCGGATACCGGGATTCAGGCTTTATTGCTTCGGCCAGGGCGGCTTTGGATAGATGAAACTGGCAGTAGGATGATTCCCTCCTATTATTTCAAATACTCCGTTTTGCCATTGACCGACCTCTCCTGGATGAGATTCTTTTGCCAGTAGCTGATTGGTATAGAAAGTATCTCCCAGAATAGTCTGAAAATGTGAGGTGGCGATGACATCTCTGATTTTCACATTATCCAGGGTTCCGGCCTTTTCAACGGCCTGCTTGAATACCTCCATGCCGGCCCAGTAGAGAACATGCCCCCACCAGTCATGAAGTTCTTCAGGCTTGCCTTTATACAGTTTGTCCGCCAGGGTCTGCATTTCAGGAGACATCTTGGCATTCCAGGTTCCCCAGCCCATTACGCCTTCGACGGCGTCTTTAAAAGCGGTGTGAAAGAAGCCGAAATTCACTCCGGGACCTCCAAGAAACGCTTTTGGATTATATCCCAGGGACATGGCCTGTCCGGTGGCCAGCATCACCTGGTCAGGATAGGCAAAAGCCAGGAAAGCATCTGCGTTAGTAGCCTGTGCGTCCTTCAGTATAACGGAGAGGTCCTTTACATCCGGGGGGACGCTTTTGGCTTTGACGATTTCTATTCCATGCTTGGGTAGTTCAACCCCGGCTACACCGGAGTATTCGATGCCATGGAGGTCTTCGATATAAATTACATAAGCTGTTTTTACGCCCTTTGAAGCCAGTAGTTCTCCCAGTATCGGCATTTCATACCAGTCTGAGAAGCTCAAGTTGATGAAAACATAGGGCATTCCGGGCAGGGCGTCTTTGAGCTGTGTGGCGCCGCCTTCCGCTGTAAGTAATACCTTGTTATACTTGTTGCAGATCGGGGCGGCTGCAAAAACCATCGCGGTTCCCACGGGAGGCATGATAAAATCGACTTTGTCCTCGAGAATCAGTTTTTCCAGGTTCTTGGTTAAAATGCCCGCATCGCTTTTATCGTCGTAGATTTTTAGTTCGACGGGCATTTTTTTGCCGCCTACATTCAGACCACCTTCGGCGTTCCATTCTGGGACAATAGTGTCATAAATGACTTTGAACGCCGAGTCTCCAATCTGGGCAAGAGGACCTGATAGCGACCTTGACATACCGATAACGATTTTGTCTTTGGCAGATGAGGAAGAGCAGGCAGGAACAATTAAAATACAGACCAGAAGAGCAGCGAAGAGACATACAATTTTTTTCACGTGACCCTCCTTTTTATTTTTAGCGCCCAGCGCTTTATTTTCGAAGGGACAGGAAGACTATTCGTATGTTTTTATACCCGGAAAAAGGGATCGTAACAAATATCTCAACAGAACAGGAATAGTGTATATCCTGATCGAAATACTAAATAGAACATCCATTAAGTATCACTGATATGTGTTAATACTGTAACCATAATTTTCCGGGAAGTCAAGTACTTCTGAACTATTATTAAACGTTCAGGCCGGGGCAGGCCGGCGATATCTGCCGGCGATATCAGCCTAGAAATTACATCGGTCTTCGGTTATAATTACCCTGTCAGTCAATTCTTCCAGAGGTCGAGGTTTGGATATCGAAATACTCAAATCCCGTATTATAGCAGATGTCGAAAGGCAACGCGGAGAGCTGTGCGACCTGTCCAGGAGGATACATGCCAATCCGGAGCTGGGATTTCAGGAACATCAGGCTGTAAACTGGCTGACTGAATATCTTGAGAAAAACGGTTATGAAATAGAGCGTGGAATTTGCGGCCTGGAAACCGCTTTCAGGGCTTGTTACGGAAAAGGCAGGCCGGCGATTGCCTTTACGGCTGAATATGATGCGTTACCTGACCTGGGACATGGCTGCGGGCATAATATTATTGCTGCCGCAGCAGCCGGGGCGGCTATCGGGACCAGGGCGGCGGTGGACGACCGCGGCGGGCAGGTGGTAGTTATGGGTACCCCGGCGGAGGAGATGTACGGTGGAAAGATCACAATGTGCCAGAAGGGGGCTTTTTCAGACCTGGATGCCGTTATGATGGTACATCCCGGCAACAAAGATGTCGCGGTCATCGAAGCTCTGTCCTGCCAGGGTATCAACGTGGAATTTTTCGGCCGTGCCTCTCATGCTGCGGGAAGGCCAGAAGACGGTATAAATGCCCTGGAGGCCATGATTCAGTCCTTTAACGCCATTAATGCCCTGCGTCAGCATATACGGTCAAAAGCCCGTATACATGGCATTATTACTGATGGCGGGCAGGCTGCCAATGTGGTACCTGCTCATAGTGCCGGTGATTTTTTTGTGAGGGCAGATGATGAACGATACCTGGACGAGTTAAAGCAAAAAGTCATTAACTGCTTCAGCGGTGCCGCCCAAGCCACCGGTGCACGCCTGGAATACCAGTGGGATGAGCTGTGTTACTCATCCATGCTGAATAACCTGACCATCTGCCGGGCCTTTATCGATAATATGCAGAAGATAGGCAGGAAGATACTCATGGAGCATGAAGACAAAGGCTTCGGCAGCACTGATTTTGGCAATGTCAGCCATCTTGTACCCGGGATGCATGCCCTGGTATCTATTACTGAAAGGAATGTGTCCACCCACTCTCCTCAGTTTGTCGAAGCGGCGGCTTCAGAGAGGGGTATGGCGGCAATGCTCGATGCGGCCAAGGGCCTGGCTATGACAGCAGCCGACCTGATATCAGATCCCGCTTTGTTGACCAGGGTGAAGGATGAGTTTTACCGCAATATTTAACCCGGGGAGTTGAGCTATCATTCCGAAAAGTATAAATTAACGTTGGTGCAAAAAGGTCTGTTATTCAATTGTATAATCACTGTGGGTGTCATGCTGGATCCCGACACCGCCTTTTCACCCTGTCGGGGACGGCAACCAGCGGTTGCGGCAGCATCATCAGGGCGGGGTGGATTTTGATTTTTATACCTTTTTGCAGGACAGCCATAAATTAACAAAAATAATAAGAAAGGTCAACAGGTATAGATGATTATTGCAGTCGATGCGGTGGGTGGGGACTATGCTCCCGGCGAAATTATTAAGGGATCTGTCCAGGCGGTTGAGGAAAACGATATAAATATTGTACTGGTAGGGAAAAAATCGCTGATTCATGTTTCAGGAGCCAGGCGTCTGAAGAACTCACGCATCACCATAATGGATGCCAGCCAGATTATTGAAGCTGACGAGCATCCCATGAAAGCCGTTCTGGGAAAGCCGGACTCATCGATAGTGGTGGGAATAAATATGCTGAAGGAAAACAAGGCCCAGGCCTTTGTTTCCGCTGGCAATACAGGGGCCCTTTTCGGAGCGGCTTATTTAAAACTGGGTTTAATGGAGGGCATTGAGCGTCCGGCTATATGCGCGATTTTGGATATCACGGAAGCCACCCCGGTACTTTTACTGGATGCCGGAGCAAACGCTGACTGTAAGCCTCATTACCTGGTGCAGTTTGCCGAAATGGGAGACAATTTTGCCAGGAGAGTGATGGGAATAGATAGCCCGAGGATAGGGCTTTTGAGCAACGGTATCGAGGAGACCAAGGGGAACCGGCTGGTTGTGGAAAGCCATGAACTCTTAAAGAATTGCGGCCTCAATTTCATCGGCAATATCGAGGCCAATGACATGGCCAAGAGTAAAGCGGATGTTGTGGTTACGGATGGATTTACAGGCAATGTTGTCCTGAAAACGCTGGAAGGCATGGGGGATGCCGTACAAAATTTCAAGCAATTATGGCATAGTGTTTATAAAGACTCGAATGTTCATGGCAGCACCCTGCATCATAGTCTTGGACTGCAGTCATGGGCTAAAAAACTTGATTTTCGGGAGGTAGGGGGGGCCTGTCTGCTGGGAGTAAACGGCAATGTAATAAAAGCACATGGCAGGAGCAGGTCCAATGCTATAAAAAACGCCATAAATTTAGCCAGGCAGGTAACTGCAAGTAATATCGGAGTTTTGCTGAAAAAGGAGGAGTAATATGGGTAATACTCTAGCGGTAACGGATGATTCTTTTGATGAAATGGTTTTAAAGTCGGCTAACCCGGTGCTGGTCGATTTTTGGGCTACATGGTGCAAACCATGCCTGATGGTGGCGCCGATTCTGGAAGAACTAACGCAGGAATACAGCGGGAAGCTGACCATAGCCAAACTGGACGTTGACCAGAACCAGCAGACTGCCCAGAAATACCATGTTATGTCCATTCCTACAATGATAATATTTAAAGACGGCAAACCGGTAGCCAACATCGTTGGATTCAAACCAAAAGATAAATTGAAGCAGGAGCTGGATGCGGCTTTGGGATAAAATGGGGTGAATGAAATGAATGATGAATATCAGCTCATTATTCTGGGAGCAGGTCCGGCTGGGCTGGCTGCCGGGCTTTATGCGGCCCGCAATAAACTGAATACTGTGGTTGTTGAAAAGGCTATGCCTGGTGGACTGGTTCTATACGCCGATCAGATTGAAAATTACCCCGGTTTTCCGGATGGCATCGGCGGAATGGAACTGGGAGAGTTAATGCTCAAACAATGTCTTAAGTTCGGTCTAAAAGTAATGGCAGCCGATGTGCTTGACATAGATACAGCTAATGAAATTAAAACGGTAAAAACAAGTGAGGGTGATCTAACCGCCAGGGCTGTCATCATCGCGCTTGGTTCTGAGAGGGTCAACCTGGAAGTACCTGGAGAAAAAGAATTGGTAGGCCGTGGTGTTTCATATTGCGCTACCTGTGATGCAGCCTTTTTTAAAAACCAGAAAGTGGCGGTTGTGGGAGGGGGTAATTCCGCTATATCCGAAGCGCTGCACCTGGCCAAGTTTGCCTCGGAAGTAAACATCATCCATAGAAGGTCCCAGTTTCGCGCTACCCCGGTTTTCGTGGATAAGGCCCGGGCCGAATCCAAAATAAGATTCGTGCTGGAAAGAACGGTCGATGCTATAGAAGGCCGGGAAATGGTAGAAAAGCTCAAGCTGAACAACGTAGCTACAGGCGAAAAATCGGACCTGCCCGTATCCGGGGTCTTCGTAGCCATCGGACAAAAACCCAATACCGGGTTTCTCAAGGACAAGATTGTACTTGACTCCGGCGGATATGTAGTGACCAATGAGAAAATGGAGACTGATATACCTGGAATTCTAGCCGCAGGGGATATCCGTAGCAACTCTATACGCCAGACTATATCTGCGGCTGGAGACGGCGCCACTGCTGCCATGTATGCAGACAGGTACATAACAGGTATATAAATAAACAGGTTTACCGCTGTTGGAGGAATGCCGGCCAATGCCGGCTGCATCTACAGGTATCGTTCCCGTAGCTGTGGTTACAGATGTGATAGACAGAGATTTTTTACGCCTGGTTCGTTGATCGGATGCAACCGGCATATATGCTGAGTAAATGCGGGGTTATTACCAGGTCTGTCAATCGAATCTGCAAAAAATATACGAGGAGGAAATTCCAGTGGCTGAAACGAAATACGGGAAAATGGTGAGAAAGCTGAACTACCAAAAAGGGCATGGCGGAGCAAATGCCCGCGAACTGGTGTTTGTGTCGGGTGAGGACATGGGAGGATTTGATTTTAATTTTATCGTGGGGGTCTATGATCAGACCGGGGATTGGGCTCCGAACCGGGGAGCACACACCCATACCTTTGATGAATTTTTACTGTTTTTTGGATACGATCCGGAAGATATGTCGTATCTTGGGTCAGACATGGAGCTATCGATGGGAAAAGAACTGGAAGCCCATAAATTCAGTGTACCCATGGTGGTTGTAACGCCTAAAGGCGTTCCTCACTGCCCGCTTATTACTGAAAAGGTTTATAAACCTTTCGGGCACTTCCATCTTGCCCTGGCTGCAAAATATGCGGGTGAACATGTGGAAGCCGAAGGGACGACCGACGGTAATAAATATACTCATTTCTTTAAAGAGATGAAGGCGCAAAAGGGGCCGGGAGGGGCAGAGGCAAAACAGGTGTTTTTCTTTACCGGCGAACAGCTTGATGGACTGGACATCAACTTCAGGATGGGATTATACAACAGTACCGGAGAATGGTATCCGGGGAAGGGATCACGCGTGCATCCCTATGATGAATGCCTGATATTTTTCGGGCACAAGACGGATGATCTGAGTTACCTTGGAGCGGAAATAACGATTGAGCTCGGTGAGGAACATGAAAAACATACCTTTGACGTACCCACCGTTGTATCAATACCCAGGGGAACGCCGCATTTCCCAATAGTATGTAATAAACTGGAGGCGCCTTATCGTATGATGCAGGTTGGACTGGCCGGACAGTATAAGGAGAGCTGGATCTGAGGAAAGACCTGTAATAGTATTGTGCTGTTCGGGCCCGGTCGAAACCGGTACGGGTATCGTATTACCTGCCGTCGATTTACCGGTCAACCGGGCCCGGCTTTGTTACATCTAGTGGGAAGAGTAGTCCACCGGGCATTTCTGATAATATTCTATAATATAAGTAACGGCTGTTTTATTTTCTGTCCGCTTTGTTTTCTGCAAACCGGTTTAACCGGTGACTCCGAAGTTCCTGAAGCGCTACCGGACCGGGTTATTGAAAAGCTAAGGGATTTAAGGGATAATTGATAGCGTTAAACTAGATGCTGTTATTTATTATGCCAATAGAGGATAGGGGGAACTAATGAAAGTCATTTTTCTGGAGAATGTACCCAATGTTGCCAGGGCCGGAGAGACCAGAGAGGTAGCTGACGGTTACGGGCGCAACTATTTATTGCCCAAGAAGCTGGCCCTTGTCAGCAAGCCCGGCGCGGCAGCCAGCGTTAAGGCCCTTATAGCCGCAAAAGAAGAGACAGACAAGATGAAGAAACTAGCGGCGGAGATAGAGGGAAAGCAAATAACCCTGAAGGTAAAGATGGGGGCTAAAGAGCGTATGCACGGCTCTATCACGACAGCCAACATTGCTACTGAGCTTCAGAATGTAATCGGTCAGGTTATCGATAAGCGGAAAATAGAACTCGATGAGCCTATCAAGCAGCTTGGCGATTATGAAATATCTATTAAATTAGCCAAGGGCATTGAACCTAAGTTTAAACTGGTTATCATCGAGAAAGAAAAAGAGCCGGAGAAGGAAACCGGAGCGGAAGCTGATAAAAAAACAGAATAATGTAACGGGGAATGATGGTAGATAGATTACCGCCTCACGATATCGATGCCGAAGAAGCCACACTGGGTTCTCTTTTGATTGATGGCGCTGCCATTATAAAAACCGAGACTATTATACAGCCCTCTGATTTTTACAGTGAGCGAAATCGCTGGATATACGAGGCCAGTCTGGCTCTCTACCAGCGAAGTGAAGCGATAAATCAGATAACCGTCGCCCAGGAACTGGCCCGCCAGGACAAACTGGAAAACTGCGGAGGAGCCGCCTTTTTAAGCCACCTGGTCTCCGTTACGCCCACGTCGCTGGATGTTGATTATTATGCCAAAATAGTCTTCAGGCTGTCCATGATGCGTAAGCTTATTACCGCGTCCGACCAGATAGCGGCTATCGGTTATGCGGCAGGTCCGGACGTGGATGCCAGTCTGGACAGGTCCGAGGATATTCTGTATGGTCTGCGTCATGGAAAAAGTCCGCGTGATTTCGTACACATACGTGATATATTGGACAAGCTGCTGGAAGGTGAACCTGAGGATGAAGACCAGCTCAAGCCCAGCGAAATACGCCAGGTACCTTCCGGTTTCAGCAGTCTGGATGATTATCTGGGCGGTTTTCAACGTTCGGACCTGGTGGTGGTAGCAGGCCGTCCCAGCATGGGTAAGACCAGTCTGGCGCTGAATATCGCTCGAAACGCGGCTGTTGAGCATAACGCCTGCGTGGCCATGTTCAGCCTGGAAATGTCCAGGGAGTCCCTGGTTGACCGGCTGGTGTCAAGCGAAGCCCGTGTTAACTCTCGTCGCATCCGCCTGAATGCCGCCAGGCCGGACGAGGAAAAGAGGATCATGGATGCTATAAGCATACTTGCCGAGGCCCCTATATATATCGATGATTCTCCCCAGATACGTGTTATAGAAATGCGCAGCAAGGCCAGAAGGCTGCACTTTGAACATAACATAAATATGATCATTATCGATCACCTTGGACTTGTTCAGGGGGATACACGCATAGACAACCGCGTCCAGGAGATCAGCTATATCACCCGTTCTCTTAAGGTACTGGCCAGGGAACTGAATGTACCGGTACTGGTAGTCTCACAGTTAAGCCGCGCCTCGGAGTGGCGTGCTTCCCATAAACCCCAGTTGTCCGATCTTCGTGACAGCGGCAGCATCGAGCAGGATGCGGATATCGTCCTTTTCATATATCGGGACGATTACTATTATGATGAAGAGACATGGGCCAGGGAACATCCCAATGAGGATTATCCGGCGGGCCTGGCGGAGGTCATAATCGCTAAGCACCGCAATGGTCCTACAGGGGAAATCAAGCTAAGATTCGAACATAACCTGGCCAAATTTGAAAATGTAGCCACTGAACCTGCTGCACCGGAAAACTACGGGACGGGCTTTTTATGAACGAATTTAAGGGTTTTCCTGCCAAAATGCAGTTTACACCTGTGCCAAATATAATATTCAGTACGCTTTTACCCGGAATTGAAGATCCTGCGGAACTGAAAACCCTGCTGTACTTTTTTTATTTGCTTTACAGCAAGAAAGGGAATCTGCGTTATGTTTCTTTGAACGAGATAGCAGGACAGTCCGGTCTGTTGCAGGGCTTTAAAGGAAAAACGGTGGAAGAGTTGAAAAATACACTGGAGGAGTTGGCCCGCAAGGGGGTTGTATTGCATCTCCAGATTGAAAAAGCCGGAGCGATACAGGACCTTTATTTTCTCAATAGTGAGGCCGGTAAATCAATTCTTGACAGGATAGTCAAAGGTGACATTGAAGTACCCGGTTTTGAGCCGGTTCTACCCGTGAATGAAGGTACCGAACCTCTACCGGATATATATACCCTTTATGAGCAGAATGTAGGCCTTCTGACACCTCTTGTTGCGGATGAGATGAAAGAAGCCGTGAAGCACTATCCCGAAAACTGGATCAGAGAGGCCATTGCGGAAGCCGCAGCCCTGAACAGAAGGAACTGGAGATATATCGCCAGGATTCTCGAACACTGGGCGACGGAAGGTAAAAACAATGGAACACATCGGAGAAATACTAAACAGAATGCGGACCCGGATAAATACATCAGGGGAAGATACGGACACATGGTCCAGCGTTGAAAAATCGCCGGAGTCCCAGAGTGAAGACCTCTGTCCTATCTGTAAAGGCGCCGGTTTTGTCCATCCCAGGATGGAGTCGGGTAAACCCGATTACAGCCGGGTTGTACCCTGCGTGTGCAAGAAAAGGATAATAGAAAAAGAAAAAGATCTTCGTTTATACAGGTACAGCAACCTGGGAGTTCTGGCCAGCTATAATTTCGAGAGTCTTGCCAGATCAGGATTGAGCGGAGACAGCCGCCGCCAGCAGATGTTTTCAAAAGCCTTTGAAGCAGCAAAAGAATATGCCGCTGATCCCAGAGGCTGGTTTGTCCTGGTCGGTCCCAGCGGTAGCGGCAAGACTTTCCTGGCGGCTGCGATTGCCAATGAGCGAATCAGACTGGGGCAGCCGGCTTTTTTCCAGACTGTTCCTGATTTATTGGATCACCTGCGTTCAGCGTTCGCTCCCGATAGTGATATTCCTTATGACGAACTGTTTGAAACAGTGAGTAATACGCCTCTTTTAATACTGGATGATCTGGGCGTGCAGGCCAGTACAGCCTGGGCAAAAGAGAAGCTTGATCAGTTGCTTAATCACCGTTATTTACATGAGTTGCCTACCGTGATTACCACCAGTATTCCTGTTGAAGAAATGGAAGAAAGGATCCGGACGCGTGTAGGCAATGCCCGTTTAAGCCGTATATTCGAAATAGAGGAGAAAACCTCCGCCCTGCAATCCTACAGTTGGGGAAAGGGTTTTGAATTACAGAAAATATTGACATTTAAAACATTCGATTCCAAGAGGCTTAATCTGCCCCTGGAGCAGCGTCAAAACCTGGAATGGGCTTACCAGGTGGCGCTGCAATACGCCGAGTCCCCGGACGGCTGGCTGGTACTACAGGGTGTAAACGGATGCGGCAAGACTCATCTGGCGGCAGCCATTGTGAATTACCGTTATGAAGCCCGGAGACCGGCTATATTTGTTGTTGTACCGGAGTTCCTGGACCACCTGCGCAGGACGTTTAACCCGGAAAGCAAGGTATCTTACGACCAGCTTTTTGAAGCGGTCAAGACCGCTCAATTGCTGGTGCTGGATGATTTTGGGGAGCAGTCCACCACTCCATGGGCACAGGAAAAGCTTTACCAGGTGATTAATTGCCGCTATAATGCCCGCCTTGCCACGGTGATTACCACTTTCTATTCACTGGATGAAATAGAATCTCGCATCAGTTCCAGGCTGGTTGATCCCAGGATAAGCATGGTGATCAACATCACCGCCCCGGACTACCGTGGAGACAAGTCCTCCAATCCGGAAATGAATAAAAACAGCTTCAGACGGCTGAAAAAACAGAGATAGGCCGGTTATTGCAAGTTTCCTTTTGAGACTGCTGAAAAAGTACTATAATAATCCACTCTGAGGAGGGCTTTGCCCGACGTGAGAGTCTTTGCAATTTGAGAATGGTTTCCAACAGGCTTTTTCTGCGATCTCCTTTTTGATAGATATTTTCCGGGTAATGGATAATATCTAAGGTCAGGTGGAATTTGAACGGATCGGTAAGACTGCTTGAAGAGGCCCTTGAGGCGGTTGGCGGAGTGGAACGTCCTGCGGCCAGGAGCGAGGACTATATCTCAATAGCCGCTGTTTACCTTGATAACGGCTGGAAAGACCGGGGCCTGGAAATCCTGGGGATGGCCGCATCGCAGGCAGACCGGGTAAAGCTGCCGGGTGAAAAAGCGATATTTCTGGCCCGTGTCGGAAGGCTTTTCCGGCAGGCAGGAGATGTTGCGGCAGCAAAGGAGTTTTCCAGCCGGGCTGTACTGCTGGCGCGTGCGGCTGAAACACCGTCCGGGCAGGCTGAAGCCCTGTTTGAAATCGGCTGGGAATATGCCCGGTCAGACCTGCCGGACGAGGCAGCCGGAGTACTGGAAACACTTCACGGACTGGCCAGTGAGCCCAAAAACGGGCTTGATACAGCTTTAGATCTGATAGAGATAGCTGAGCTGTATCTTGAGATCGATAAGCCGGATGTTGCCGGAAAAATGCTGGATGAGGCGATTGCCGCTGCGCTGGAGATCAAAGACCTCTGGTTCAAGATTGAGCGCCTGATCGGGATCTCAGAGGTATATATAGCCATGGAGGACAGGACCGGGGCCAATGCGGTCCTGGATCGCGTATACCAGTTTCTACAAAATGTGCCGGTGATTGACCGGGTGGAATTTTCCCTTAGAATAGCGGATATTCACAATGCAGCGGGTGAACGGCTGCTGGCTTCTGAAGCTCTGAAGGCAGCCCTGGAAAGCGTTGAAGCCAATTCTGAAGCGGGCTACCAGGCCGACAGCCTGCTGCGTATCGCCGGTAAATACCTGGCTGAAGGTGAGAAGCAGACAGCAGCCGGGTTGATCGACCGTTCACTCCAAAAGAATACGGAGATCGGGGACTTCAGGGACAAAGTAAACAACCTTATCAGGATTTCCGCACTGCTTGATCAAGCCGGTGAAAGAGATCGGGCAGTAGAGACTGCATCTCTTGCGCGGGAGTTATGCACGAAGCTGGCGAATAAAAAGGATATGCTTTATCCTCTGGGAAATCTGGCCGTGATTTTTACGGCTTTGGGGCAGGGTCTGAAATCCGCTGAACTTGTTGATTTGATAGCACTTGTCGCTGCGGAAACCCGGATAAAGACCTCCGGATTGGGGACTATTGCTATCGAACTGGCCGAAGCAGGGGAGCTTGACGGGGCTGTACGACTGGCAGGCCTGGTCCGGGAACCTCATACCAGGGTACAATGCCTGACTGGCATAGCGGAATTAATGGCGGAGAGATGAGGTAACCAATTAGTCTAAACCGTTTCAAATTGCAGCTTTTGAAGTTCCGCAACCGGTATTCTCTGATTAATTCCCAGGATTTCTATGCCTATCACCTGACCTCTTTCGTTATAGTCCATGATTATACCCGGTTGTACTTCTTCCGATTCGATAACAGGGCTCTCATCGAGGCGAAAATAAAGAGCGTCATTAGCTTTATCAACCTTTATTCTCATAATTTACTTCTTTCAAATGCCCTTTCCACCCATTCCAGTGGAATACATCGTTCCTCGATCATGTTCTTTGCGTGAGATGTCAGTCTATAATTTATAATAACTGATCTCCTTAACTAACTTTATCATAAAGCAGGATAGTGTTTTTTAGCTAGTTGTCGAATAAGAGCGTGGTCTATAAAAAAGTATTTTTGAAAATTAAGATGAATCGGCGTTAGAATAGCCTTAATCATGCATGTTACTGAAGGCCTACAGCGAGAAAAAGAGCTTAAACTGCTGGAAGCGCTGGTACTGGCGCTGGTGGTACTGATCGCAGCCTGGATTCGTTTATGGGCGGCCCCGCTCTCGGCAGGCCCGGATGTTTCCCAGTTCTGGGCCTTTGCCGAGGTCTTCAGGCAGCACGGCCTGGACTTTTACCGCTACGCGGCAGCTAAGCTGGAGATATTCCCTTTCAAGGACTGGGCCTATGTTTATCCTCCCGTGTGGCTGATATTGCTTGGTCTGGCGTTATTGACCGTCCCGTCCAGCCTTGCGACGGACCAGATGGTTGATCCCGGCTGGCGGCTGGCGATGAAGGTCCCCATCATAATTGCAGACCTGGCTATCGGTGTGCTCATTTACTGGAATGTTCCAAGGTCGAAACCAGTCAAAATGCTTTTTGCCTGCTTGTGGCTGTTCAATCCCTTGTCATGGTACCAGTCGGCAGTTTTCGGGCAGTTCGATGCAATAGCTGCCGCTTTTTTGCTGGCCGGCGTTATTTTCGTCGAACGAGGGAGAGATACCCTGGGCTTCCTGCTGATGGCCCTGGCTGTGATGACCAAGCAGCATACCCTGCTTTCAGTGGCGGTCGTGGTTGCTTCGCTGGCAGCCACGGCGGACCGCCGCCGCTTGCTGAAAAACTGCGCCCTGGCACTGGCGGCGGGAATAGTGATTTCCATCCCCTTCCTGGTGACGGGCAATGTACGGGAGTACCTGAGCTCAATTTTTTTCCCGGGGCAGGGGGCCTACTATCAATACCCTCTGGTCTATGCCTTCGGCGGAGTGGGAGCCCTTCTGACCTATTTGCATAACTGGCTGGGATGGGAGACCGTGGGCTACCTTAAGTTCGGTGTCTTTGCCCTGGCGGTCTCGTTCGTAGCGGTGTGTATGTTGGCCTATTTCAGAAAGATTTCGCTTGAAAGAGGGGCCCTGGCCGGCTATCTGCTTTTCATAGCCTTTTTTTACAGGATCAATTACCAGTACCTGGTAATATTCGTTGCCCTGGCATTGCTGGCAGCCGCCCGCACCAGCTACCGCAGTGAACGGGTACTGGCGTTAGTTCTGGCCCTTTTCCCTGCCGCCTGGATGTGGCTGTTCGATAATTCTTTCTGGTTCAACTATCTTGAGCCCCTTAATCCGTGGGTCAGGCAGATTTTCGACAGCCTTGGACTGGTAAGATACAATATCCCGGACTGCGTCTTTGTGGGATTTGCCCTGGTATTGATGGGACTTTCCCTGGCCTATGTTTTATGCGTTTTCCTGAAGTGGCGCGAGCCGCTGAAACCGGCTGTATCATTGCCTGTTAAGAGAGAAAAGAAGTAAAATATGATGGGTTTATGGTGATTCTGGCAAAGGAGGTTTCAGTATATATGGCTGTAGAAAAACAACGGATCGGAATATTAACCGGCGGAGGTGATTGCGCCGGTCTGAATCCAGCCATCAAATGGATAGTGAATACCGCTCTGGACCCCAGGTTCGATAATGAACGTGGAGTGAAATATGAAGTACTGGGAATTAATGATGGGTGGAAAGGGCTGTCGTTTACCACGGACAATACTCAGGAATACGTGGAGCTTCTGACCAAAGATAAGGTAAGCAACTGGGACTGGGATGGTGGGACCAATCTGGGGACCTCACGCTATAATCCCTACAGTCCCAGGATCAATACCTCAAAACTCGTGATAAGTAATATTAGTAAACTGGGGCTGGATGTATTGATAGCCATTGGCGGGGATGATACTCTCAGCGTGGCGGCCAGGCTGTCTCAGGAGGGAGTAAATGTTATTGGCGTTCCCAAGACCATCGACAAAGACCTGGTGGGTACGGACTATACCCTTGGTTTTGAGACCGCGGTTGAAGTCGTCAAGGAGATCGTTGACCGGCTCAGGACCACGGCCGGGTCTCACCGCCGCGTTATGATCGTGGAGGCCATGGGCCGCAACGCGGGCTGGCTGGCATTAAGGGGCGGAGAAGCTTCCGGCGCATCCATAATACTTATTCCCGAATACGATTTTTCGCTTGATAAGGTCTGCGAGCTTATTTCCGAAAAGAGGAAAGCCGGGACCAGGTTTGACATAATCATGGTAGCCGAAGGGGCCAAGCCGGCAGGGGGTGGTATAGTATGTAAAGACGGCAAGACCGATAGCTTCGGCCATGAGACGCTGGGCGGCATCGGTGAATACCTCTCCAACTATATCAATGAATGCCTTGGACTGGAGTCCCGCTGCGTGGTACTCGGTCATATCCAGAGGGGAGGCACTCCCTGTGCCTATGACCGTCGCATGGGGAGGTATTTCGGCATTGCCGCTGTCGACCTTGCCATCCGCAGGGAATATGGCAAGATGGTAAGCTACACCAACGGCAGCTTTACGGCTGTCCCGATTGTGAATGTCATAGGCCGGCAGAACCTGGTCGATGTTGATACCATGTACGACACCGACAGCTATAACGGAGCAAGGGCAATACTGGCCTGAACAACTGCAACCATAATGAAGGGATAAGACTATGAAAAACGACGAAATTGAAACTCTGGTCAGGGAAATGGTCTTCGGCCGGAAGAAAAGTGAAATACAGCAGCAGTTCCGTGATATGGCAAAGGCGGCAGGAATCTATCCGGCCAGCATCCAGAACCTTTACGATGCCATTGGAAACGGGCAGTACCGGGGATTCACTGTCCCCGCCATCAACATACGAGGTTTGACCTATAATGTGGCGCGGGCTGTCTTCCGGGCGGCTATAAAGGACAATGTGGGACCTTTTATCTTCGAGATTGCCCGTACGGAGATCGGCTACACCCAGCAAAGTCCGGCTGAGTACACTGCCTGCCTGATGGCGGCAGGCCTGGTGGAAGGGTACCGGGGCCCGCTTTTCATCCAGGGCGATCACTATCAGGTCCAGCTTAAGAAATATAAAGAGGATCCCGGGAAAGAGCTGGATGCCATTCGCGATTTGATCAGGGAGTCCATAGCCTCCGGCTTTTACAATATAGATATTGACGCTTCTACCATGGTTGATATTGGAAAGACCGATCTTAAAGAGCAGCAGGAAGCCAACAGCCGCATTACAGCGGAAATGACCCGCTTTATTCGCGACAACCAGCCTGAGGGCATAACCGTATCGGTAGGCGGAGAAATAGGTGAGATAGGCACCGGCAACAGCACGGTGGGCGATCTGAGGGCTTTCATGGAGCAATACCGGCAGGCGCTGGGAATGGATATCAAAGGGATTTCCAAGATCAGCGTTCAGACGGGAACAACCCACGGCGGCATTGCGCTGCCTGACGGTACGATTGCCAGTGTTAACCTGGATTTCGATACGCTGGAGAAACTCTCCAAAATCGCCCGTGATGAATACCGCATCGGTGGGGCCGTACAGCATGGCGCTTCTACACTGCCGGATGAGATGTTCGATATCTTCCCTCGCGTTGGTACTCTTGAAGTCCACCTGGCCACGGGCTTCCAGAACATGATATTAGACAGTCAAAATTTTCCCCCGCCGCTGCTGGAAAAGGTCAATGCCGGTGTGCAGGAAAAATATTCTGCCGATAAAAAGAGAGGCGAGACCGCCGCGCAGTTCATCTACCGCAACCGCAAGCGGGCTTTCGGCGATTTCAAGAAAGAAATGTGGGACATCCCGGCAGAACAGCGCGAAAAGATCGGACAGGAGCTTGAGGAGCGTTTCTCCCTGCTGTTCCGCAAACTGAATGTGGTCGGTACGCGGGAGATTACGGACAGGGTAATTTAGAAGTTATCTCAGTTTTCCCCTTCCTTTGCGGACTGAAGATCGCAGTAGTATTCGATTGCTTTACAGAGAAATACGGGCATGTTTTCGTGGTACCTGGTCCTGTACATGCGGGCGAAGTCCGGGTGTTTCCTGTACATCTGTCCGATTCCCCGCAGCATGGTCAAATCGCATTCATAAAAACGGTTAAGCCAATTATAAAGCTTTTTGATCTCTTCCTGTACAGCCGGGCTGTCATAACCCTCCTCTATCTTATCTTTAATAGCGCTGAAAATACGGTCGCTTTCCCGGTTGACGATGGTGAAGTCCTGCTTTGACCAGCTTTTCATGCGTTGCTCAGACTCATCCAGTGCCTTTGTACCGTATTTTTGCCGGATTTCCTCTCTATACTTCTCCTGCTGCTCCCGGCTGAACCCTGTATAATATTCGTTTTCGCTCATCTCCTGGTCTCCTTTTATTTTCAGAATGGTACTATGGACTGTCTCTATCAGCCGCCTGTACCTGTCGATTTTCTCTTCCAGCAGACGACGGTGATCCCGCAGTGCTCCTGTGATATCGAAGCCCGGTCTATCGAGTATGTCTTTTATCTCCTCCAGTTTAAAGTCCAGTTCGCGGAAAAACATGATCTGCTGTAGTCGTATCAATTCTTTTTGTCCGTATTTCCTGTAGCCGTTAGTCCCGTATCCGCAGGGCTTTAAAAGTCCTTTTTGGTCATAGAAATGCAGGGTGCGAATGCTCAACCCCGAAAATTTCGCCATTTGTTTTACGCTGTATTCGGTCATATTCACCTCCATCGATGAATACACTATAAACTATGACGTTACGTCATAGTCAAGGGCTTTTTTCAGTGATTCAATATCTGTCAGACCGGTGAATAAGGAAATAACGTATCGACGTACCTTCGGACTCTCAACGTATAGGGTGGGTCTGTTAGAATATTGTCGTAACAATTGCGGCGGAGTATGATGATAATGGAGAGGAATTTGAGGTTATACAATATGGACGACAATATCTGGGAATATCCCTTCGGCGATATAGATGATGATGAAGACATCTATTACCGTCGGCCTGACTGCGGCAAAAAGCAGGTTGGCAGACCGGTAAGGGGGGATTTCTATATTTGACGGCATTTTACACCGGATATTGTGATTTGCTCGGCCCGGGTCACCGGCAGGTGATACTCCGGGCTGATCTTTCTGTTGCTTTTTCAGTTGAAGTAAGGCCGGCGGAAGATCAGGACGTTGTTATGGCCGCCGAATCCAAACGAATTGGACATGGCGGTTTTTATACTGACCGACCTTGACCGGTTGGCGACATAGTCCAGGTCGCATTCCGGGACCGGATGGTTCAGGTTGATCGTCGGCGGAGCGGTGTTCCTGTTCATAGCCAGAACGGTGATTACCGCTCCCAGGCTGCCGGAAGCATCAAATGCCGATATGTAATCAATACCCGAACGGCCGTGCACCAGGGAATTCCACAGAGATGATGTATCCAGGCCGATAGGGCAAACGGCTCCCAGACCGGTCACCACCACACGCCGGCGATGATTATTAACACCCTTCAATTATCATTCCTCCTTCAGGGACATCACGACATTCCTGTTGTTAACGCGGTTCAGTTCTATAAAGTGTTGAAGGTCGTCAGTCATAATACGATAGCTCCGTCCCAGACGGATTGCTCCCAGTTTTTCCTTTCTGATGTAGCTGTATACGGTCAAGACGTTTACATATAATATTCCGGCTACCTGTTCCGGAGTGAGAAAGCTGATATCCATAACTTTCATAATCCCGTCCCCACTTCTCAGGTCACAATTTTTTCCCGTGCGAGTATATTCCAGTATAAACGAGTATAAATATCCATAATCCCATATTTAAGAGTTTGTATTCTAAAATTGTTTTCTATTTATTAAAAAAAATCGGAAAAGGTGACATGAAACGCTTGACTAATCAGAACAAATGTTCTATTATCTGTATGTTTGCGGCTTTGCAGGAATGTTTTTAAGAGAGTTTGAAATGAAAAGAACAGTTGAGGACTTTGAGGAGAGCAGCTTTGTACCGGAGGAGACAGGAAACGAAAGAAGCGCTGGGGGCTTGGAGGATGAAGATCTGGACCTGCTGCCAGAGTTTTGTCATTACCGTGACGAAGGCTGCGAATTGGCCCCGGCCTGCCTGGAATGTCCCTTTCCGGACTGTATTTATGAGCAATATCGCGGCAACCTGGCGCCGGATAAATATCTGCGAGACAGGGAAATAATCCGTTTGCATGAAGAAGAAAAGATAAAGGGAGAAGAACTGAGCATCCGGTTCAGGGTAAGCCTGCGTACCGTACGAAGAATATTAGCTTCGGGGAGGAAGAAAAATGAATGAGGCAGAGATCATCGGTCAGCTTCCGGATAAGGACAAAGACCGTATCCGTAGCTATAAGGAGTGGCTGGATTTCTACCAGGGCAAGCAGTGGCCGGGCCGGGAGCGCTGGGGCGAGAAGCGTTTGACCTTCAACTACGCCAGGGTCTTTATTGATAAACTTACTTCTTATCTCATGTCCGGGATCAATTTCACCGTCGAAGCCGTCCGGGATACGCCGGAAGCCCTGGCTGCCGCCGAAAGGGCAGAGAAGGCCCTGGCCCGCGTCTATGAGACCAATGCCCTGGAGCAGTTGGATTTTGAGACTGAGACGGATTGCGCCATCCTGGGAGACGGATGCTACAAAGTAGTCTGGGACCCGGATATCAAAGACGTACTGGTTACAGCTCCCGATATCCAGGGAATATTTGTCTGGTGGAGGGGCGATAACCTGGCGCAGGTCTGGCGTGTGGCCGCCAGGTATGTCCTTTCGGCTGATGAGGTTGAGTTTCTTTACAAGGTTAAGCCGGCTAATAAATCTTCCACCCTGGTAGAAGTCTGGACAGATACGGATTTTGAGCTCTATCTGGATAGTTCTTTATTGGAAAAGAAACCCAATCCTTATGGGTTTATACCCTTTATCGTCTTTCCCAACCTGAGAGAGCCAAAGCAATTCTGGGGTACATCTGACCTGATGCAGATCATCGAGCCCCAGCGGGAGCTTAACCGGGCCATGTCACAGGTCTCGCATATCCTGGAGCTTTCGGGCAATCCGGTGGCGGTGCTGGAGAATGTTGAGGGGTCCACGGATATCGCCGTCAGGCCGGGGGCGGTATGGAATATCCCCGAAGACGCCAAGGCCTATCTGCTTGACCTTTTACAGGGAGGAGGCCTTCAGCTCCATATCAGTTATATAGACCTGCTCTATCGTGCCCTGCATGATATCTCGGAGTCTCCCCGGGCCGCTTTCGGCGGCATGGACCGCAACCTTTCCGGCGTGGCCATGCAGATAGAGCTTTATCCGCTGATGCAGAAAGTCATCCGTAAGCGGATTATCCGTTCTTCAGTCTATAACCGCCGCAACAGCATGATCCTGAAGCTGCTGGAAAAGTTCAGGGGTGAAGATTTCGGTGAATACAGCCTGAGAACGGTATGGGGCCAGGTCTTTCCCGAGGATCTTGTCCAGCTCGTGGCCAATGAGCAGACCCTGGTCGCTGCCGGCATCCATTCCAGGAAGCGTGCCATGGATGAGCTGGGTGTGAAAGACCCGGAAGCTGAGTTCAGGCACTGGCTGGAAGAGCAGAGGATTATATTGTCCGCAGAAAAGGAGGTGAATCAGCAAAATCAGACTCAAAATCCGTAAAATATGGCAAATTATGAGGCATATCTATCATTTTATGAGGTATATCTATCATCGTAAGGAGGAACATATCATGGCAGAAAATGAGCAAACCAATCCACCTGCTGCTAACCCCGTAGATCCGCCGCCAGGATCGCCGCCATTGGATACTGCCGCCCGGATCAGCGAGCTGGAAGGGCTGCTGGCCGGTAAGACCGAAGAGTTGAATAAGGCCGGTACCCGTTTGGCGGAGCTGGAGTCGTCGGCTTCCGTTGCTGCCGCGGCGGTTGATGAGGCCAACAGCCGGGCCGATCGTCTGGCGGAGAGTTTAAAGACGGTTTTTTCCGGCTATAAGTCCCTCATCGTCCAATCCAACCCGGATATCCCGGCTGAGCTGCTGACGGGCGATAACGTTGAGGCGCTGGACGGGTCTCTGTCCAGGGCCAGGGAACTGATCGAGAAGGTCAAGAAGAGCATTGATTCGCAGAAGTCCACCGATCGTGTCCCGGCCGGCGCCCCGCCCAGGGGAGCTCCTGATACATCCGGGCTTTCTTCCCGTGAAAAGATCAGCCAGGGAGTGGAGAAGGCCAGGGGAAGGTAAGGTCAGTAATAAGTAATGAGTGATCAGTAGTGAGTGATGAGTTTGGGGAAAGGGGGGGTACTCAAAACTCAAGACTCAAGACTCAAGACTCAAAACTAAATTAAGGAGGTTCCATCATGTCTTTAACCTTAGCGGAGGCGTCGAAACTATCCAGTGATGTGCTGCTCCAGGGAGTCGTGGAAACGATAGTCAAGGACTCACCGGTATTACAGCGCATGCCCTTTATCGAGATTGTCGGGAACGGTCTCACCTATAACCGGGAAAACGCCCTGCCGTCTATAGATTTCTACGATGTGGGCGATACCTGGGCGGAATCCACTCCTACCTTTACCCAGCTTACCGCCGCTCTCAAGATCATGGGGGGCGATGCCGATGTGGACAATTTCCTGAAGGCTACCCGCTCCAATCTCCAGGACCTGGAGACCTCGGTTATCGAGCTGAAGGCCAAGGCGCTCAAGAACAAGTTTGAAGAGACTTTCATCTACGGCAATGCCGCCACCAATCCCAAGCAGTTTGACGGCCTGAGAAAGACCATCGATACAACTTCTTCCGGTACTCAGGTCATTGCCATGGGCGCCGCCGGAGCCACCCTCAGTTTGACCAAGCTGGACGAACTGATCGACGCAGTAAAGGGCGGCAAACCGGACCTGCTGCTGATGAGCCGCCGTTCCAGGAGGAAGATCAACGCCCTGGTGAGGGCCGCCGGCAGCGGTATCGTGGAGACCGAGAGAGACCAGTGGGGCAATTTCGTGCAGCTCTGGAACGGGATTCCCGTGGCGGTGGATGACTTTATCCTGGATACCCATACCCTGTCCAGCAGCGTTGAGACCTCTACTACGGGCGGTACCTGCTCCACCATCTACGCCATGCAGTTCGGTGAGGGAGCGCTTTGCGGCCTGACGGCTCCCGGTCATATCGCCGTTGAGCCCGTGGGTCCTCTGGAGACCAAGGACGCTTCGCGCACGCGTATCAAGTGGTACGTTTCGCTGGCCCTGTTCTCGTCCATCAAGGCCGCTGCCCTGATCGGCGTCCAGGATTAAGGAGTAAAGGAGAAGTTTCAAGTTCTGGGGAGGGGAACTCGAAACTCACAACTCAAAACTCAAAACCGACCGCAAAGCGGGCGTCCTGAGGAGTCCCGCATAAGCGTAAGCGAATCGGGACGACGTGAG